>JAJYXG010000010.1:0-9136 GCA_021791095.1 Pseudomonadota bacterium | reverse complement strand
TCGACCTCGGCGGCACCAAAATCGAACTCATCGCGCTTGACGCCGGCGGCCGGGAAATCCTGCGCCGCCGCGTGCCGACCCCGCAGGACGATTACCTCGCGACCGTCGCCGCCGTCGCCGCGCTGGCACACCAGGCCGAAGCCGAGTTGGGGCAGAGCGGCAGCATCGGCATCGGCACCCCCGGCGCCGTCTCGCCCGTCAGCGGCCTGATGAAGAACTGCAACTCGACCTGCCTCAACGGCAAGCCGCTGCAGGAGGATCTCGAACGCGCGCTGAACCGCGAAGTGCGGCTCGCCAACGACGCCGACTGCTTCGCGCTGTCGGAAGCCACCGATGGTTCGGCTGCCGGAGCGGATGGCGTATTCGGGGTGATCCTCGGCACCGGCGTCGGCGGCGGCGTGGTGGTACGTGGCCACCTGCTCAGGGGTGCGAACGCGATCGCCGGCGAATGGGGGCATAACCCCCTTCCCTTTTTCCAGTTCGCCCACACCCAGGCCGACCGCGATGGCACCGGCCAGCACCCGGCCACCGGCGAGGCGATCCTGCATCCGTGGCCGAGCCCGCGCGAATTCGACGCCGCGCCGGCCTGCTACTGTGGCAAAAAAGGCTGCATTGAAACCTGGCTCTCCGGCCCGGCGCTCGCCGCCGACCATGTGCGCTACGGCGGCGAAGACCTGCCCGCGCACGAGATCGTGCAACTGGCGAACGCGGGCTACGGCCCCTGCAGCGCGACGCTCGCGCGCTACGAGGAAAGGCTGGCGCGTGCGCTGGCCGGCGTCATCAACCTGCTCGACCCGGATGTCATCGTGCTCGGCGGCGGGCTCTCCAACATCGCCCGCTTGTACGACACCGTGCCAAAACTGTGGCCGCGCTACGTGTTCTCCGACCGCGTCGACACCCGGCTGGTGCCGCCCAAATACGGCGACTCCAGCGGCGTGCGCGGCGCGGCGTGGTTGTGGAACGAAGGAAGCTAGCGGATAGCGTCGACCGGCTCAGCCAGCGCGCCGAAACTGCGCGCTGAGATTTCAGATCATTTTTCAGCTACCCTTCAGCCTCTATCTCGCGCTGAAGCTTTTCCAGTTCATCCAGTATCCGGATGAATTTCTCACCAAACGGCGTCACCGCATATTCAACGCGCGGCGGGACTTCATTGTGGGAAACGCGATCGATGATGCCGAATTCCATGTTCTTGCGCAGACACTCGTTGAGCACTTTCGTGGTCAAACCCTCAACGCTTCGGACCATTTGACCAGGACGATTGATGCCGTTTGCCAGGAGCTTGTAAACGGTAAGCGACCATTTACAACCATAAATGGTCTCCACCATGCGCGCACTCCGTTCAGGAGCGGATTTTCTGGAAAAAAAATCATCCTGGCTGCTCATCAACATGCACCAATAAGTAACTACCGCACCGATTTGTACCTGCTTCCCAACGGGGCTCAGGGTTCCATAAGCTGCCGCCTCCTGCAACTACTTTGGATGCAACCAATGGAAAACACAGATCAAGCTTTAGCCCTGATAGTAGGCGGCTCCAGCGGAATGGGCCTGGCAACCGCAAAGCTTTTGCTGGAACGCGGCATTCACACTGCGATTGTAGGGAATGCGCCGGAAAAGCTGGAGGCGGCGAAACGCGAACTCTCCGCATTCGGCCGTATCGAGACGCTACAAGCCAATTTGTACGATCCGAATGACGTGCAGCGCATCGTTTCTTTTGCCGAAGACCACAACCGCCACGTCAAATATCTGGTGAACGCTGCGGGCTATTTCAAGCCCACGCCATTTCTTGAGCACACGCACAAGGACTACGACACCTATCTGGACTTGAACCGCGCCGCCTTTTTCATTTCGCAGGCAGCGGCCAAGAACATGGCGACGAACGGCGGCGGCTCAATCGTTCATATTGGATCGATGTGGGCCAAACAGGCGATCAAGGCAACCCCGTCTTCCTCATACTCGATGGCGAAAGCAGGCTTGCATGCACTCACGCAACACATGGCGATGGAACTGGCCGATCATAATATCCGGGTGAACGCGGTTTCGCCGGCCGTGGTTAAAACGCCTATATACGAGGCATTCATCGACCGTAGCAAAATCGACGAAACGCTCGCCTCATTTGACGGCTTTCATCCTATCGGCCGAATCGGCACGCCGGAAGACGTCGCAAAAGTCATTCGCTTTCTGCTTGACGATGATGCGGGTTGGGTGACAGGCGCAATTTGGGATGTCGATGGCGGGGTCATGGCCGGACGTAACTGAAGTGTGCCCGGTGGCCCGACACGATAGTCCGCAGATTCATCAGTGCAGCTTGATCCTCGCCCGCGTCGGCGTGCTGATGAAGTGGGCGTAGGTCGTGAGCGAAGTCTTGAACCAGCCGTGCAGCGCAATCTCGTGCATCTTGTGCAGTGACCAGTACACCAGCCGCGCCAGCGTGCCCTCGATCATGATGCTGCCGCCGGTGAGCGTCCCCATCAGGTTGCCGACGGGGGTGAAGCGCCCCAGCGCGACCAGCGAGCCATAGTCACGGTAGACATATTCGGGCAAGGGCTTGCCGCGCAGGCGACGGCAGACAGACTTCACCAGCATGCTGGCCTGCTGGTGCGCGGCCTGCGCGCGCGGCGGGACGAATCCGCCGTCCGGCATCGCGCAGGCCGCGCAATCACCGAACGCAAAGATGTTGTCGTCGCGCGTGGTCTGCAGTGTCGGTCGTACCACCAACTGGTTGATGCGGTTGGTCTCCAGACTGCCGATGTCCTTCAGGAAATCGGGCGCCTTGATGCCGGCCGACCACACCATCATGCTGGCGGGGATGAGCTTGCCGTCGGCGGTCAGCATGCCGTCGGCTCGCACTTCGACAATCCGCTCCCTGGTGTGCATTTCCACCCCCAGCTCGACCAGGCGCTCGGCGGCGGCGGCCGACAGGCGCGGCGGCAAGCCCGGCAGGATGCGATCGGATGCTTCGACGATCAGGAGCTTCAGGCTCTTGTCGGGTTCGATGTTGTCCATGCCGTAGGCAGACAGCTCGCGCGTGGTGTCGTGCAGCTCGGCGGCAAGCTCGACGCCGGTGGCGCCGGCACCGACGATGCCGATAGTGAGCTGGCCCGGCGCGACCGCCTCGGTCTGGGTATTGGCGCGCAGGCAGGCGTTGATGTGGCGGCGGTGAAACTCGCGCGCCTGCTCGGGCGTGTCGAGCATGATGCAGTGCTCCTTCACCCCCGGCACGCCGAAGTCGTTGCCGACCGAACCCACTGCGATAACCAGGGTGTCGTAATGAAAGGTACGGCGCGGAATGATTTCGACGCCGTTCTCGTCGAAGGTCGGCGCGACGCTGACTTCCTGGCGCGCGCGGTCGAGGCCGTCCATGCGGCCGAGGCGGAAGGTGAAGCTGTGCCAGTGGCCCTGCGCCAGGTATTCGAGCCGTTCGGCGTAGGAATCGAGACTGCCCGCCGCGACTTCGTACAAGAGCGGCTTCCAGATATGCGAAGGCGAGGCATCGATCAGCGTGATGTTCGCGCGCTTCTTTTTGCCCAGCTTGTCGCCCAGCCGGGTCGCCAGTTCCAGCCCGCCCGCGCCACCGCCGACAATGACGATTTCATGCGCCCTTTTTTCCGTTGACACCGTGTTCCCCCTGTTTTTGTATCGCTACCGATGATACCCGGAATATTAGCGAATACTTCTATTCCAGACTTGAACCCGGGGTCAGCCTAAACGCTAGAATCCTCGGATCACGCATTCAGGAACCGTCATGACCGAACCGCTGCTCATCGCCAGGAACGCTGCCACCGACCTTCACCTGCTGCCGCAGATGGCCAACCGCCACGGCCTCATCACCGGCGCCACCGGCACCGGCAAGACCGTCACCCTGCAGACGCTGGCCGAGCACTTCTCCAGCATAGGCGTTCCCTGCTTCATGTCGGACGTGAAGGGCGACCTGTCGGGCATTTCGCAGCCGGGTGGCGGCAACGCCAAGGTGGCAGAACGGGTCGAACTGCTCAAGCTTCAAGGCTTCGAACACCAGGGCTACCCGGTCACCCTGTGGGACCCGTTCGGCGAGGCCGGCCACCCGGTGCGCGCCACCGTGTCGGACATGGGGCCGCTGCTGCTGAGCCGGATGCTGGACCTCAACGAGACCCAGAGCGGCGTGCTGAATCTGGTGTTCAAGGTGGCGGACGACAACGGCCTCTTGCTGCTCGACTTGAAAGACCTGCGCACCATGCTCGCCTTCGTCGGCGACAACGCCAAGCAGTTCACCACCGAGTACGGCAACGTGTCCTCTGCCTCCATCGGCGCCATCCAGCGCGGCCTGCTGGCACTGGAATCGCAGGGCGGCGAGCAGATCTTCGGCGAGCCGATGCTCAACATCGACGACCTGATCCAGACCGAGCGCGGCCGCGGCGTCATCAACATTTTGTCGGCCGACCGTCTGATGCAGTCGCCGAAAATGTACGCGACCTTGCTGTTATGGCTCCTGGCTGAACTGTTCGAAAACCTGCCCGAGGCCGGCGACCTCGACAAGCCTAAGCTGGTGTTTTTCTTCGACGAGGCGCATCTGCTGTTCAGCGATGCGCCCGATGCGCTGGTGGAAAAAATCGAGCAGGTGGTGCGGCTGATCCGCTCCAAGGGGGTCGGCGTGTATTTCGTCACCCAGAATCCGGCCGACGTGCCGGACAAGGTGCTGTCGCAGCTCGGCAACCGCGTGCAGCATGCGCTGCGCGCATTTTCTGCACGGGACCAGAAGGCGGTCCGCGCCGCCGCCGAAACCATGCGTGACAATCCGGACCTGGACGAAGCCTCGGTCATCACCGAACTCGGCGTGGGCGAGGCGCTGGTGTCCCTGCTCGACGCCAAGGGCCGACCCAACGTGGTCGAGCGCGCCTACATCGTGCCGCCGCAGGGACAGATCGGCCCCATCACCGACGTCCAGCGCCGGCAACTGATGCAAGCCTCACTGGTGGCCGGCGTCTACGACAAGACCGTCGACCGCGAGTCAGCCCACGAAATCCTCAAGGCGCGCGCCGAGAAGGCAGCGCAGGCGGCAGCGGCGGAAGCCGAAGCGAAGCAGCAAGCGAAGGCAGCGGCTCAGCAGCCCGCAGCGGGTGGCGGGGTATTGGGCGACATCCTCGGCGGACGGGGCGGGCGCCGCGAAGGCGCGGTCGAGGCGATGGCGAAATCCGCGGCCCGCTCCATCGGCAGCCAGGTCGGCCGCGCCATCATCCGCGGCGTGCTCGGCAGCATCTTCGGCGGCAAGCGCTGACGCACCGCGCCGAATTCAGTCAGGCGAACAGCCGCGCGAGTTCGGCGCCCGGTTCCTCGGCGCGCATGAAGGCCTCGCCGACCAGGAAGGCATTGACCTGATGGCTGCGCATCCTGGCAACGTCGGCCGGCGCGAGGATGCCGGATTCGGTGATGACGATGCGCTCGCTGCCGATCCTGGGCAACAAATCAAGCGTGGTGTCGAGGCTCACTTCGAAGGTGCGCAGGTTGCGGTTGTTGATCCCCTGCAGCGGTGTCGTCAACTGCAGCGCGGCGTCGAGCTCCTCGGCATCGTGTGATTCCACCAGCACCGCCATGCCAAGTTCGTGCGCCAGCGCTTCCAGCGCCCGCATCGCCGGTAGTTCCAGCGCAGCCACGATCAGCAGGATGCAGTCCGCCCCCATCGCGCGCGCTTCGTAGACCTGGTAGGGGTCGATGATGAAATCCTTGCGCAGCACCGGCAATGAGCACGCGGCGCGCGCCTGCATCAGGTACTTGGCACTGCCCTGGAAATAGTCGCGGTCGGTGAGCACCGATAGGCACGCCGCGCCGCCCGCTTCGTAGCTGGCGGCGATCTCGGCGGGCCTGAAGTCGGGGCGGATCACGCCCTTGGACGGGCTGGCCTTCTTGATTTCGGCGATCACCGCAGGTTTCCCGGCAGCGAGTTTTGCGCGCAGCGCGCCGATGAAATCGCGCGGCGGCGTGGCAGCCACGGCACGCGCCCGCATTTCGGCCAGCGGCACGGCCTCCATCCCGGCGTCGATTTCGGTGCGCTTGGTGGCGAGGATCTTTTCGAGGATGTCGCTCATGACTGGCTGAAGCGGCGGTAGTGCTCGAGCACGTCGCGCGCGGCCATGCCGGCAATCGCGCGCTGCGCCTGCGCCACGCCGTCCATCAGGCTGGCGGCACGGCCGGAAACGTAGATCGCCGCGCCCGCGTTGAGCGCGACGATGGCGGCTGCGCCGGCATGGCGGTTTTCCAGCGCGGCGAGCAGCATCTCGACCGCCTCGTCCTTGCCCTTCACCACCATCTCGCTCGCATCCACCTTCGGCAGGCCGAACAGACCCGGCTCGAGCTCGTATTCGGACACGTGCCCGTCCTTCAGTTCGGCGACGAAGGTGGGCGAAGCCAGGCTGATCTCGTCCAGCCCTTCTTCGGCGTGCACCACCAGCACGTGGCGGCTGCCCAGCGCCTGCAGCACCCGCGCCAAGGTGCCGGTGAGTTCGCGATTGAACACGCCCATCACCTGGTTCGGCGCGCCGGCCGGGTTGGTCAGCGGGCCGAGCAGGTTGAACAGCGTGCGCACGCCGAGTTCGCGCCGCACCGGTGCGGCGTGCTTCATTGCGCTGTGGTGGTTGGGGGCGAACATGAAGCCGACGCCGATTTTCTTCACCGCCTCAGCCACTTTTTCCGGGGGCAGGTTGACGTTCACCCCCAGCGCTTCCAGCACGTCGGCACTGCCCGAGGTGGACGACACCGAGCGCCCGCCATGCTTGGCCACACGCGCGCCGCATGCCGCTGCGACGAAGGCCGCGGCAGTGGAAATGTTGAAGGTGTGGGCGCCGTCGCCGCCGGTACCGCAGGTATCAACCAGATGGTCGACGCCGGCGAGCGGCACCTTGATCGACAGCTCGCGCATGACCTCGGCGGCCGCTGCGATCTCGGTCACCGTCTCGCCCTTCATGCGCAAGGCGATCAGAAAGCCGGCAATCTGCGCGTGCGTCCATTCGCCGCTCATCAGGGCACGCATCGCGGCGAGCATGGTGTCGTGCGGCAGGTCATGGCGCTCGATCACCAGCGTAATCAGGTCCTTGTACTGCATCACACGCGCTCCTTCAGAAAGTTCGCCAGCATGGCGTGGCCGTGTTCGGTAAGGATGGATTCGGGGTGGAACTGCACCCCTTCGACCATCAGCGTCTTGTGGCGCACCCCCATGATCTCGCCGTCGTCGGTCCACGCAGTGATGGCCAGGCAATCCGGCAGCGATTCGCGCTCGATCACCAGCGAGTGGTAGCGGGTGGCGCGGAAGGGATTGGGCAGGCCCTTGAACACCCCTGTATCCAGGTGGTGGATCATCGAGGTCTTGCCGTGCATCAACTCCTTGGCGCGTACGATTTTTCCGCCGAAAGCCTGTCCGATGCTCTGGTGGCCGAGGCAGACGCCGAGGATGGGAATCTTGCCGGCGAATTCGCGGATCAGCGGGACCGACACGCCGGCCTCGTTCGGCGTGCAGGGACCGGGCGAGACGACGATGTGGTCGGGCTTGAGTGCGGCGATGCCGGCGAGGTCGATCTCGTCGTTGCGGACGACCTTGACGTCCTCGCCCAGTTCGCCGAAATACTGCACCAGGTTGTAGGTGAAGCTGTCGTAGTTGTCGATCATCAGCAGCATGATTAATCCACCTCTCCGCCGAAGCGCGCCTGCGCCAGTTCGGCCGCGCGCACCACGGCGCGCGCCTTGTTCAGCGTTTCCATCCATTCGTTGTCGGGCACCGAATCGGCGACGATGCCGGCGCCCGCCTGCGCGTAGAGCATGCCGTCCTTGACCACCGCGGTGCGGATGGCGATCGCCAGGTCCATGTCGCCGTTGAAGCCGAGATAGCCCACCGCGCCGGCGTAGATGCCACGCTTGCTCGGCTCCAGTTCGTCGATGATTTCCATCGCCCGCACCTTGGGCGCGCCGGAGACGGTGCCGGCCGGGAAGCTGGCGCGCAGCACGTCGAGCGCGGCGAGGCCGGGCTTGAGCCGGCCCTCGACGTTGGAGACGATGTGCATGACGTGCGAGTAGCGCTCGATCTGCATGTTCTCGGTGACCTTGACGCTGCCGGTGACGGCAACGCGTCCGGTGTCATTGCGGCCCAGATCCAGCAGCTGCAGGTGCTCGGCGCACTCCTTGGGATCGGCCAGCAGTTCCTCGGCCAGGCGCTGGTCATCCTCGCGCGTGAGGCCGCGCGGGCGGGTGCCGGCGATCGGGCGCAGGGTGACGGTGTCGCCTTCGAGCCGCACCAGGATTTCCGGCGACGAACCGACGATGTGGAAGCCGCCGAGATCGTAGAAGAACATGTAGGGCGACGGGTTCAGGCTGCGCAGCGCACGGTACAGCGACAGCGGCGAGGCGGCGAACGGCCGCGTCATGCGCTGGCTCAGAACAACCTGCATGACGTCGCCCGCGGCGATGTAGTCCTTGGCCTTCTGCACCGCCGCCTTGAACTCGGCTTCGCCGAATTCGGAAGCCGGCTCGTTTTCCGCCACCGCCGGCTCAGCCGGCAGATGAACCGGCGAATGGAGCTTGTCGGCCAGTTCAGCGAGGCGCAAATGGCCCTGCGCGTAGGCATCCGGCTGCATCGGGTCGGCATGGGTGATGAGGTAGAGCTTGCCGGCGAGGTTGTCGAACACCGCCAGTTCCTCGGTCAGCATCAAGAGGATGTCCGGCGTGTGCAGCACGTCCTCCTTGCGTTTGTCGGCCAGACGCTTCTCGATGTAGCGGATGGTGTCGTAGCCGAAATAGCCCGCCAGCCCGCCGGTGAAGCGCGGCAGTCCCGCCACCGGCGCCGCCTTGAAGCGCGCCTGGAAGTCGGCGATAAAGGCCAGCGGATCGGGCAGCGTGTGCTCCTCGACCACGCGGCCGTCGGTTTCCACCGTCAGCAGATGGGCGCGAACCCTGAGCACCGTACGTGCCGGCAGGCCGATAAAGGAATAGCGGCCGAAGCGCTCGCCGCCCACCACCGATTCGAGCAGGTAGGCATAGGGTGCGTTGGCAAGCTTGAGGTACACCGACAGCGGCGTTTCCAGGTCGCCGGGCAGTTCGCGCACCAGCGGGATGCGGTTGTAGCCCTGGCGGACGAGGTCGAAAAAGTCTTGTTCAGTCATGGCAAGTCCGTGAAAAA
>JAJYXG010000087.1:0-9518 GCA_021791095.1 Pseudomonadota bacterium | reverse complement strand
GACGCGCTGGTGCTGATGCCCACCGGCGGCGGCAAGTCGCTGTGCTTCCAGATTCCCGCGCTGCTGCGCGAGGGCTGCGCGGTGGTGGTGTCGCCGCTGATCGCGCTGATGCAGGACCAGGTCGCGGCGCTGCAGGAGCTCGGCATCGCGGCTGCGTTCCTGAATTCCAGCCTCGACGGCGCGGCGGCGATGCAGGTCGAACGCGACTTCGTTTCAGGACAGTTAAAGCTGCTGTATGTCGCCCCTGAACGCCTGCTCACCCCGCGTTTCCAGAGCCTGCTCGAACAGGCCCGCGTCGCCCTTTTCGCCATCGACGAGGCGCATTGCGTGTCGCAATGGGGGCATGACTTCCGCCCGGAATACCTCGGCCTCTCCACCCTGCACGAGCGTTTTCCCGACGTCCCGCGCATCGCGCTCACCGCCACCGCCGACACCGCGACGCGCGCCGAAATACTCACCCGGCTCGATCTCGGCGCCGCGCGCGTGTTCGTCGCCAGCTTTGACCGCCCCAACATCCGCTACCGCATTGCTGAAAAATCCGAGCCGCGACGCCAGTTGCTGGATTTCCTGGGCGAGCACAAGGGCGGAGCCGGCATCGTCTATTGCAGCACGCGCAAGAAGGTCGAGGAAACCGCCGACGCGCTCAAGCAGGCCGGCTTCACCGCGCTGGCGTATCACGGCGGCATGGACAACGAAACGCGCCGCCGCCATCAGGAAAGATTCCTGCGCGAGGACGGCGTCGTCATGGTCGCCACGCTGGCGTTCGGCATGGGCATCGACAAGCCCGACGTACGCTTCGTCGCGCACCTGGACCTGCCGCGCTCGGTCGAGGGCTACTACCAGGAAACCGGCCGCGCCGGGCGCGACGGCGAGCCCGCTGAGGCGTGGATGGCGTGGGGCTTGCAGGACGTCGTCACGCAGCGCCGCTTCATCGACGAGGGCGAGGCCGAGGACGCCCACAAGCGCGTCGGCCACGCCAAACTCGACGCCCTGGTCGGCCTGTGCGAAGCGGCCAGTTGCCGCCGCGTTGCCTTGCTCTCCTATTTCGGCGAAGCCAGCCAGCCCTGTGGCAACTGCGATGTCTGCTTGAACCCGCCGACATTGTGGGACGGCACCGAAGCCGCACAAAAGCTGCTCTCCGCCATCTACCGTACCGGCCAACGCTTCGGCGCCGGCCATGTGCTCGATGTGCTGCTCGGCAAGACCACCGAGAAGATCGACCGATTCGGCCACAACCAGTTGAGCGTGTTCGGCATCGGCGCCAGCCAGACCGACAAGGTCTGGCGCGCCGTGCTGCGGCAGTTGGTCGTGCGCGGCCTGCTTGAGGTGGACCACACCGCCTATGGCGCGTTGAAACTCTCCGAAGCCGCGCGGCCGGTACTGAAAGGCGAGGAGACCGTCATGCTGCGCGCCATCGAAGCGCGCCCTGCGCGCAGCAGGAAATCGCGCTTTGCGCCGAGTTCAGGCGAAGGCGTCCACAACGACGAGGATCCGCTGTTTCTGTCCCTGCGCGCCTGGCGTCGCGAAACTGCCAACGAAAAGGGGGTCCCCGCATACGTCATCCTGCATGACGCCACGCTGCGCGAAATCGCCGCGCGCCGGCCCGCCACGCTGGCGGAACTGGGCGAGATCTCGGGGCTGGGAACGAAGAAGCTGGAAGCCTACGGCGAGGCCGTGCTGGCGGTGGTGGCGGAGGGCTGAGCAGCCCTCCTGTCGGTTACACGCCCTGTTTCAGGCTCGCCTCGATGAACATGTCGAGGTCGCCGTCGAGCACCTTCTGCGTGTTCGAGGCTTCGACGTTGGTGCGCAGGTCCTTGATGCGCGACTGGTCGAGCACATAGCTGCGGATCTGGTGGCCCCAGCCCACATCCGACTTGCCGGCCTCGAGCTTGTCCTGCTCGGCCTGGCGCTTCCTGAGTTCGGCTTCGTACAGCTTCGACTTCAGCATCGACATCGCCTCGGCGCGGTTCTTGTGCTGCGAGCGGTCGTTCTGGCACTGCACTACGATGTTGGTGGGCAGGTGGGTGATGCGCACCGCCGAGTCGGTCTTGTTGATGTGCTGGCCGCCGGCGCCGGACGCGCGGTAGGTGTCGACGCGCAGGTCGGCCGGGTTGATGTCCACCTCGATCGAATCGTCGACTTCCGGGTAGACGAACACGCTGGCGAAGCTGGTATGGCGCCCGCCGGACGAGTCGAACGGTGACTTGCGCACCAGGCGATGGACGCCGGTTTCGGTGCGCAGGGTGCCGTAGGCGTAGTCGCCCTCGATCTTGATCGAGGCGGACTTGATGCCGGCGACGTCGCCCTCGGATTCTTCCAGCAACTCGGCCTTGAAGCCCTTGCGTTCGGCGTATTTCAGGTACTGCCGCAGCAGCATCGAGGCCCAGTCGCAGGCCTCGGTGCCGCCGGCGCCGGCCTGGATGTCGACGAAGCAGTTGCTGGGGTCGGCCGGGTTGTTGAACATGCGGCGGAATTCCAGGGTGGAGACGTCCTTCTCGATGCCCTCGATGTCGGCCTGCACCGCGGCGAGCGTGTCGTCGTCGTTCTCCTCGCGCGCCATCTCGAACAATTCGCCCGCATCCTTGAGGCCCGACGAAACGCGGTCGAGCACCAGCACCACGTCTTCCAGCGACTTGCGTTCACGCCCGAGTTCCTGGGCGCGGGCGGCGTCGTTCCAGAAGTCCGGCGCTTCGGACAGGCGGGTGACTTCTTCCAGGCGGTCTTTTTTTACCGCGTAGTCAAAGAAACCCCCTGAGTTGGGTGGCACGGTCGCCCAGGTCGGCGAGTTTGGATTCGATCTGGTTGAGGCTTTCGGCTTCCATATTTGTGCTCGGTAATCAGGCGGAAAAACTGCGAATTATAGCCCAGGCCACCCCCATCCCCAGCCCCACGGTCGCCATGCCTGCGATGGCATGGCGCGCCATGTGCCAGCCGCCTATCGTCAGGGTGAGCACCGACTTGAAGAGCAGATTGGCCATCACGGCAAGCACGATGACGTTGACCGCCACCGATACCGATAGCTTGCCTAGATTGTGCAGCCGCAGGCTGGACAGCGTGATGGCATCAACGTCGGTCAGTCCCGACACCAGCGCTACCGCATACAGTCCGCGCGTGCCCAGCCAGTCGGACAGCCAGGCAGCCGCCAGCAGCACCACTGCATAGAGCAGGCCGAAGCCGAATGCCGTACGCAGCTCGGTGGGGTTGCCCATCGCCAGCAGGGGTAGCTCGCCCTGCGGTCGGAGCCGGCGCACGCCATAGGCCGCGCCAATCCCGCCGCCGATCAGTCCGCCGACCAGCACCAGCAGCAGCTGCGAGAGCACGCTGGGCGCCAGCACGGCAGCCAGTACGCCCAGGCGCACCAGCACTACCAGATTGGCCAGCACGATGACGGTCACCGCGACCGGCATCAGCTCGCTGCTGGCGCGGGCATGGCGGCTGAACGACAACGTGGTGGCGGTGGACGACACCAGTCCGCCCAGCAGACCCAGCATCACAGCGCCGCGCTGTTGCCCGACCAGCCTTAGCGCGGCGTAGCCCACCAGTCCCACACCTGCGATCAGCACCACCATCCACCAGATCTGGTGCGGATTGAGCGCACCGTAGGGGCCGTAATTTCGGTTCGGCAGCAGCGGCAGGACAATTAGCGCCAGCACTGAGAACTGCAGCACCGACAGCAAATCGTGGCGGCTCATGCGCTGGCTGAAGCCGCGCAGTTCGGGCTTGAAATACAGCAGCATGGTCGCTGCAATCCCCAGCATCACCGCCAGCTGGATTTCGTCGTGCCACACCAATACGCCCAGGCCGTAGCACAGCATCAGCGCCGCCACCGTCGTCGTCCCCGGGTCGCCTTCCGGTTGTTGCGGCGTGTGCAGATAGGCCGCGATCATCATCGCGCCGACCAGGAACAGGCCTACCGCAATCAGCCATAACTCATCCAGTTCCGTCGCCAGATGCGCAGCCAGCACTCCCAGCATCGCCGTCAGCGCAAAGGTCCGCAGTCCCGCCTTCGCGGCCGGGTTGCGCTCGCGCTCCAGTCCCATCAGTAAACCGATCGCTAGCGCCACCACGTAGCGCGGCAACGGGGCCAGTTCAGAGGGAAGCCAGGCGATTAGTTCATCCATGCAGTGCCGCCTTTGTAGTCGAAAGGGCCTCGCGTCCAACACGCAGGGCCACCCCAGCCAACCATGCTCGTGCTGCCGCATGGTTGTTGGTAAGGGTAGACAGGGGATGCGCTGAAGACATCAGGCTGGTTCCGAGTGAATATGGCCTCTGAATACGCGGCGGGCGGCAGGGGGAGGGCGCTTGGAGAGCCCCGGCATCGAGGGAACGTCCGGGTCGACGATCTTCGGCATACCGGCCGGGCACGCCGCCTGGGTCTGTCCGTTCCAGTGAAAGCCAGGACGCGCGTCGACCCGAGCCTGAACGGAATCAGCCGTGATCGAGTTTCTTGTCGGTGAACAGGTAATCCCGCAGCTCCTTGTCGAACTTCGGGTCATGCCGGCGAATCCACTCCATCACCATGGCGGCGTGCTCCTTCTCCTCGTCACGGTTGTGCTTGAGGATGGCGCGCAACTCCGGATCCTTGCAGGCATCCACACGCTGGTTGTACCAGTCCACTGCTTCGAGTTCCTCCATCAGAGAAATGATCGCCCGATGCATGTCGCGCGTTTCGGCGCTGAGTTCTTCGATCGGCTCGTGATAACCCTCGTTTGCCATGCGTTTACTCCTGATTTGCCAAGAAAAAATCTGTACGCGTGCTGCGCTCAGCTTACTTGAAGCGAGAGGTGGCGGAACGCACCGCCTCGCTGACCGATTCCCACGCCAGTTCGACGCCGGCCTTCAGGTCTTCCCAGGCGTTTTCGCCGGCGGATTCGAGCTCGTGCAGCTTGTGGCGGGCATCATCGCGCTTGCTGCGCAGAGTCTCGAGTTGCTTGTGGTATTCGGCGCGGGCTTCCGCTTCAGCGGTATCGGCTTTTGCTTTCAAGGTATCGATCTCGGCATTCCACTGATCGAGCTTGGCGTGCATTTTGCGGACAAATTTGTCTTTTGTAGTCATGTCGTGCTCCTCTCTGGCTGGTGGGGTGCAACAAGTGTGACTCGGGTCAATTGCGCGCTGTTCGGGCGGCACATTCATTACAGCAGGCGCTGCTCTCTCAAGGCACCCTGCGTCCGATTAAAACAGTGATTGGTAGGGTTCGCAACAAGCCGCCCGATTTTTTTGGCTTCAGGATGAACGTGATTACACGCGGGTGGCGACAGCAGAGCAAATAAAAAAACCCCAACCGTTTCCGGTTGGGGTTTGGGATTGGTGGAGCCGGCGGGAATCGAACCCGCGTCCGCAAGCCCTCTACAGGCAGTTCTACATACTTAGTCCGGTGTTTTTGTGCTTTAAGCTTGACCACGCCCGCCGAACAGGCTGGGTTTCGCCGAGTCGCCTTGGATTTAGCACCCACCCAAGCGACCCGGATGAGCACGATTTCATGTGAATTAACTCACTGCCGGGTTGCCCCGACCCAGCCCATGAACAGGCTAGTGTGAGTCCTGGACCTTAAGCGGCCAGGGCGTAGTTTTCGTCGTTTGCGACTAAAGTTTTTCAGTTGGATTTACGAGGTGCTCTGACCCTCGGTATGCCCTACGCTGCTTTGCGACCCACGTCGAAGCCAGGTCGGCCCCCATGTGTGCTGCTGCAACAAGTGTAACGCATAGAGAAGGCACCCGCGGGAAAGTTCCGGCGCGGGTGAAAATTTCTGCGGCGCTTACCGGATGTAGGGGAGGGGATCGTGTGCGACCGCGACGGCGGCCATGTAGCCGAATACCAGCAGGGCGGCGACCCAGGCGGTGATGCGCTGGGCCTTGGTTTTGCCGCGCTTGAGGGCGACCGTGCCGAGCATGATGTAGGCGATCAGGGCGAAGAGCTTGGCGGTGAGCCAACCATGCACCAGCGGGTATTGCTGCATCAGCACGGCCAGCCAGATGCCGCTGGTCAGCAGCAGGGTGTCGTTGATGTGCGGGGCGATGCGCACCCAACGCGCCTGCAGCCGGGGGGAGTCCGCCATCATCCAGAAGCCGCGCAGTATGAACAGCCCCAGGGTGAGGGTGATGGTGGTGAGGTGCAACTGCTTGAGGAGCGTGTAGTCCATCGTTCAGGGGGCCAGGTAATCGAGAGTTTCGATCGGGTGTCGGATTTCCGCGTGGGCACCCCAGGTGTGTGGTGCGTCGCTGGCGTCAAGGTAGCCCCAGGTGGCGACCAGCGCCGGCATGGCGGCGGCGCGCGCGGCTTCGATGTCGCGCTCGGCGTCCCCCAGGTACAGGCACTGCGCCGGGGTGGCGCCGCACAGTTCGGCGGCGGCGAGCATGGGCGCCGGGTGCGGCTTGGGCTGGGGGCAGGTGTCGCCGGAGACGATGCAGGCGGCGCGCTCGGCGAGGTCGAGGATGGACATCAGAGGCTCGGTAAAGCGCGCCGGCTTGTTGGTGACCACCCCCCATTTCAGCTGGCGCGCTTCGAGTTCGGCCAGCAATTCGAGGATGCCCGGAAAGGGGCGCGAGTGGCGGCAGATATTGTCTGCGTACAGTTGCAGGAATTCTTCGCGCATGTGCTCAAAGCGCGGGTCGTCCGGGCGCAGGTCGAAGCCGATGCCGAGCAGGCCGCGCGCGCCGTGCGAGGCCTGCGGACGGATGACTTCATCGGCCAGCGGCGGCAGGCCGTGGCGCGCACGCTGCAGGTTGAGCGCGTGACCGAGGTCGGGCGCGGTGTCGACCAGGGTGCCGTCGAGGTCGAACAGCACCGCCTTGATGCCGTCAAGCCTCACGACGGGTCGCCAGCAGGTAGTTGACGTCGGTATCGGCTTCCAGTTTGTAGACTTTGGTCAGCGGGTTGTAGGTCATGCCGATCAGCTCCTGGGTGTCGAGCCCGGCTTCGCGCGCCATGCGGGCCAGTTCGGCGGGCTGGATGAACTTGGCGTAGTCGTGGGTGCCGCGCGGCAGCAGCTTGAGCACGTATTCGGCGCCGACGATGGCAAACAGGTAGCTTTTGGCGTTGCGGTTGAGCGTCGAGAAGAACACCCAGCCGCCCGGCTTGACCAGGCGTGAACAGGCGGCGACGACGGACGCCGGGTCGGGCACGTGCTCGAGCATTTCCATGCAGGTGACGACGTCGAATTCGCCGGCATGCCGGGCGGCGAAATCTTCGGCCGACACCAGCTGGTAGTCGACGCTACGACCCGATTCATAAAGGTGCAGCTTGGCAACCTTGAGTGCCTTGTCCGACAGGTCGATGCCGCTGACGGTGGCGCCGGCGCCGGCCATCGCCTCGGCCAGAATGCCGCCGCCGCAGCCGACGTCGAGCACCTTCTTGCCGGCGAGCGGCGCCAGCTTGTCGATCCACTTCAGGCGCAGCGGGTTGATTTCGTGCAGCGGCCTGAATTCGGAGTTGGGGTCCCACCAGCGGTGGGCGAGTTCGGAAAACTTGGCGATTTCGGCTGCGTCGACGTTGCTCATGGCATTCCTTGTGCGGTCAGTTTGCCGCGCCAGTAAGCGGCGCGGGCGTTCAGGTCGTCGGTGTCCATACCGACCAGACGGCGGTCATTCAGTTTCAGCATGCCGTCGACCCACACATGGGTGACGTGTTCGCGCCCGGCAACGTAAACCAGGTGCGAGACGGGGTCAAATACCGGCTGGCAGACCAAGCTGCGCAGGTCGACCGCGACCAGGTCAGCGCGCTTGCCGGGGACGATGCTGCCGACCTTGTCGTCGAGGTTGAGCGCACGGGCAGCGTCGAGTGTCGCCATTTTCAGCGCGGTAGCGGCTGGAAGGGCTGCTGCATCGCCGCTGGCGCCCTTGGCGAGCAGGGCGGTCATGCGCATTTCCGAGATCAGGTCGAGGCGGTTGTTGCTGGCGGCGCCGTCGGTGCCGAGCCCGACGTTGACGCCCGCCCGCATGAGTTCGACCACCGGTGCGAGGCCGGAGGCCAGCTTCAGGTTGGAGCTCGAGCAATGCGCCACGTGGCAGCCGTGTTCGGCCAGCGATTCTATTTCGGCCTCGTTGACGTGCACCGCGTGAACGCCGATGAAGTTCGGCCCCAAGAGCCCGAGCCGCGCCAGCCGCTCCAGCGGGCGCATGCCATATTGCGCAAGACTGTGCTGGATTTCGTCGGCGGTTTCGTGGATGTGGGTGTGGATGGGCAGCCCCAGTTGTTCGGCCAGGGTGTTGATGCGGCCGAAGGTGGCGTCCGCAATGGTATAGGGCGCGTGCGGCGCGAAGGTGAAGGAGAGCAGCGGTTCGCCCTTCAGCTCGTCGCGCAGGGCGAGGCCCTTGGCCAGGTAGTCGTCGGCATCCGATGCGTAGGCGCTGGGGAATTCCAGCACGATCATCCCCAGCACCGCACGCATGCCGGCCTGCAGGAAGGCTTCGCCCGAGGCCTGCGGAAAGAAATACATGTCGTTGCAGGTGGTGATGCCGCTCGAGAGCATTTCGGCGGCGGCGAGCAGGGTGCCGTCGCGCACGAAGGCCTCGGACACGTGCTGCTTCTCGGCGGGCCAGATGCGCTGCTTGAGCCAGTCCATCAGCGGCAGATCGTCGGCCATACCGCGAAACAGCGACATCGCGGCGTGGCCGTGCAGGTTGACGAGGCCGGGGGTCAGCGCCTGGCCGGGCAGGGCAAGCGTCTTGGCGGCGGCGTAGCGTGCCTGGGCGGCGTCGGCGGGCAGCACGTCGAGAATCAGGCCGTCCTGCACGACCACGGCGTGGTCGGTCAGCACCTCTGCGGGTTCGACAGGCACCACCCACTGCGGCAGGAGAAGGAGATCGGCGGGGGCTTTCATGGTGGCCTGCATTCTCACTGTTTGGCCGCAGTTTGGCAAAGGCGGGCGAGGCGTCCGACCATGCTAAAATCGCGGGCTTTAAAGCCTGAAACAATAAAAGCCGGTTATGGAACAGTTTGCCAAGGAAACCCTCCCGGTCAGTCTCGAAGACGAGATGCGGCGCTCATACCTCGATTACGCGATGAGCGTGATCGTGGGACGTGCGCTACCGGATGTTCGTGATGGTCTGAAGCCCGTGCATCGCCGGGTGCTGTATGCGATGAACGAACTGGGCAACGACTGGAACAAGGCTTACAAGAAGTCGGCCCGCGTGGTCGGCGACGTCATCGGTAAATACCACCCGCACGGCGACACCGCGGTGTACGACACCATGGTGCGGATGGCGCAGGATTTCTCGCTGCGCTACCCGCTGATCGACGGCCAGGGCAACTTCGGCTCGGTCGACGGCGACAACGCGGCGGCGATGCGTTACACCGAAGTACGCATGGCGAAGATCGCGCACGAGTTGCTGGCCGACCTGGACAAGGAAACGGTCGATTTCGGCCCCAACTACGACGGTTCCGAGCAGGAACCGCTGGTGCTGCCGACCAAGATCCCCAACCTGCTGATCAACGGCTCGTCCGGCATCGCGGTGGGCATGGCGACCAATATCCCGCCGCACAATCTCACCGACATCTGCACCGCGCTGCACACGCTGCT
>JAJYXG010000088.1:18094-46057 GCA_021791095.1 Pseudomonadota bacterium | reverse complement strand
GTTTCGTTCAATAACGTCAAAACGCGGCTGGCCTCGCAGATGCGCGACACCTTGCGCGACCGGGCGGTGCTGATGCACAACATCGTGGTCTCGATCGACCCCTGGGAAAAAGACGCGCTCTTCATTCAGTTCCAGGAATATGGCGGGCGCTACGCCGGGGACCGCAGCCAGCTGCTGAAGATGCTCAGCACGCCTGAGGAAAAACAGCTGATGGCCGAACTGGATGCCATCACCCTCACCAACCAGCCGGTCATGCTCAGCGTGATCGAAGCTGCGCTCGAAGAGAACAATTACGGCGCACTGACCCTGCTGCAGGAAGAGGGCATCCCCCTGCAGAACCGCCTGGTCGAAGCGCTCGACAACATGACCCACCTGCAGCGCAAAGCCAACGAAGCTGCGCTGGGAAAAACCTTCACCGCCTACCAGGCCACCCGCAATCTGATGTTGGTGCTGGGCATCTTCGCCACGCTGCTGGCCACCCTGGTTGCCCTGCTGGTAGGCCGCCGCATGCTGACCCAGACAAGCCAGCTGGGAGCGGAAAAGCAGAAATACCAGACCCTGTTCGAGACCAACTCGGATGCCGTCGTCATCCTCGACGACAAGGGCTTTACCGATTGCAATCCAGCAACGCTGTCGCTGTTTGGCATGGACTCGGTCGCCGCCTTCCTCAACAGCACTATTGCACAACTCGGTGCGCCAGTGCAGGCAAATGGCATGACGGCCTACGACCACGCGATGCAGGCCATCGAACAGGCAAAAAAACAGGGGCATGCGGTGATGGACTGGGAGGGACGGCGCCAGGACGGCTCGGTTTTCTCGGCCGAGATCGCCATGCACGCGATGCAATTGGAAGGCCGGCCGGTGATCCAGGCGATCATGCGCGACGTTTCAGAACGCCGCGCCGCTGAAGCCGCCCAGGAAGCCGCCCGCAAAGCCGCCCTGCAAATGGCGCACGCCAAATCGCAATTTGTCGCCAACGTCAGCCATGAAATACGCACCCCAATGCACGGCATTCTGGGGATGAGCAGTCTGCTGCTGAAAACGCCGCTCGACGGCCGTCAGCGCGAATACGTCTCCACCCTGAAAAACTCGGCGGAAAGCCTGCTCACCATCATCAATGACATCCTCGACTTCTCCAAAATCGATGCGGGCAAGCTGGACATCGAGCAGATTGCCTTCTCGCCGGTCGCGCTGGCACAGGGCGTGACCGCACTGTTCCAGGCGCGCGCGCTGGAAAAAAACCTGTGCCTGACGCTGTCGCTGCCCGATCAGGCGCCCGCCGCACTGCTGGGTGACCCCACCCGCATCCGTCAGATCCTGCTCAACCTGGTCGACAACGCCATCAAGTTCACCCAGTCGGGCGAAGTCGAATTGCATGCGACTTTCGAAGCGGTTGATGACAAAATCGATTGCCGATTCAGCGTGCGGGACAGCGGTATCGGCATCAGCACCGATACCCAGGGGCGCCTATTTCAGGCCTTCTCTCAGGCTGACTCATCGACCACACGCCACTATGGTGGTACTGGACTGGGACTCGCAGTCAGCAGCCAGCTGGCAGAATTGATGGGCGGCCAACTCACGGTCGAGAGCTCCCCCGGCCAGGGGAGTTGCTTCACACTGTTGCTGCATCTTCCTGCCACGACCCTGCCGCTGGCGGAACTGCCGACCCAGCCGGTCACACAGCTGCAGGGACACATTCTCGTGGTGGAGGATCACCCGGTGAACCAGAAAGTGCTTGCCCATCAGTTGCGCGAAATGGGCCTGCAATACGCCGTGGCGCCTGGTGGGGAGGAGGCACTGAGCATGCTGGCGGAGGATGACTTCGACCTGGTGCTGATGGACTGGCAAATGCCGGGAATGGACGGTCTGGAAGCCACCCGGCAGATCCGCCAGCTGCCGACGGATACCCGCCACATCCCCATTATCGCGCTGACCGCCAATGCCAGCGCAGGCTTTCGGGAAGCCTGCCTGGCCGCCGGAGCCAACGATTACATGAGCAAACCCTACAGCGAAGCTGCGCTGGCAGCTTCTTTGTTGCAATGGCTGCCGCAGCCCCGGCCTGCCGCAGCCCTCCCCCCGCTGCTCGATATTCCTGCCCTCCTCATACGCTATCCCGGAAATCCGGGGCTGGTGCAGGATCTGGAAAAGGTTTTCCTCAGCACCACCGAGGCCAGTCTGGCCGTACTCAGACGCGCGATCGAACAAGGCGATGCCGGGTCGTGTCGCAAGGAAGCACACGCACTGAAAGGTGCTGCAGCCAGCGTGATGGCCAGCGCCATCCAGGAAGGCGCCGCCCGCATCGAGGCCAGTGCAAAGAACGGTGATTTGGCCGCTGCCAAAGAAGCGCTGGCAATGCTGGAAGACCACTTTCGCGCACATGCCTGACGCCGCATTGACGCACGCACCACGGCGCCTAGGATGAAAACATCAACATCCGGTAGACACCCCATGACCCGCATTCTTTTGTTCGCTCTCGCCTGGCTTTGCAGCCTGCCGGCAGTTGCCGCCGACACGCCCGCAGCAGCCTCCGAACAAGCCCCACAGCAAAGCTGGATAGGCGTCACCCCCACGCCCTATGGCCCGGTGCTGATCCAGCGGGGCATGCCGCCGCCCTATCGTGACTACCAGATGAACCGTGTCCTCAGCCCAGAGGAAAGACAACGCTGGCTACAGATGGCGATGCCGATGGTGGCCAACATGATGCAGATGGATGCACGCGAGGCGATGAACCATTTCGCCGTCAAGTACCAGGCAAAGCCTGGACTCAGCTTCGACGACGTGGTGCAGTCGATGATGCTGCGCGCCAACCAGGTCAATCTAAAATTCGTCGGCAACAACGCGATGTGGCGGGATTTTCAGGCCATGCTCGGCGACATGGACGCGCCGCGCGTCGAAGTCCTCAGCTTCTGCGACATTGCCATCGGCCGGGAACTGCTGAAAGTCCTGCCCGAGATGGTGGTGTTCTTCCCTTGCCGCATCGCCGTGATGGAGGACGCCAACAAGAACATCTGGGTACTGATGCTGGACTGGGACATCACCTGGCTCAATCTCGCCGGCAAGCAGCTCGGCATGACGCCGGAACTGCGCAGCGGCTTCCTGTCCATCCGCGAAAAAATGGAAAGCGTGATGCGCGCCGGCGCCAACGGCGAGCTATAAGCGCAGTACATCGCTGCCCAAAAAAGCTGAATGCCCGCCGCGCCGGCGGGATGGCACCATATGGAATTTATTCCCATCGTGCCACAGCCGCATGTTCCCATTCACTTCGTACTCGACTCTGCAACGCTGCTTTGCCGACAGGCTCGCCGCTATGCTGGAAAGCCATCGTAGTCTCGGTGTCTACATCCTCGTGCTCGCCAACGCCGCCTACGACACCAGACTATGGGCGCAGCTCGCGCCCGCCCTGACGGCACGCCACGCCGAACTGGCCGCAACCCTCACTGAGACGCTCCGGCGCGGTCAGATTCTCACCGAGCCCGACGACGACGTGATGGTGTTTCTGAAGCTGAACACCATCGGATTCGACCACTTGGGTCTGATGGAAAGCCGCCGCGCAGGCGCATGGGACGTGATGTTCAACCCCATCCGCGCACTCCGCCCGCCGCGCATCAGCGGCCAGAAGTTCGAAGCCCTGCTGCACCCCTTTGACCCAGCCGGATTCCATTTCAACAAGCCTTTCCTTGCCAAGGAAATACTGTGGGAGAGCCAACTCGCCGGCAAGCCGGCGCGCCTGCTGTACAACAAGTTTCCCTTCGCCCGCCTGCACGGCCTGCTGGTGCCCGAGCCCTTGCGCGAGCTGCCGCAATACCTCACACCCGAACTGCACGGCTGGGCCTGGCACCTGTGCGCACACGCCGACATGCGCGGCCTCTGCCTCGGCTACAACAGCCATGGCGCCGGCGCTTCGGTCAACCACCTGCATTTCCAGAGCTTCGTGCAGAAAGATCCGCTGCCGGTACAGGACCCGCGCTTTTCCCATAACGGCGGCCAAGAGTCCTATCCGCTGCCCTGTCGACGCTTTACCGAACCCGCCGACGCCTGGCTCGAAATCGACCGCCTGCACGAGCAGAACATTCCCTACAACCTGATCTACAGCAAAAACTGCCTGCACCTCGTCGCCCGCGTGCCCCAGGACAGCGACAAGCTGGCTACCCGATGCCGCGGCTATGGCTGGAGTGAAGTGGCCGGCGCGGTTACCTTGTTCAGCCGGGAAGTGTTTGAAGGCATGGAGGCGGCGGGGTTTGAAGCAGAACTCGCGAGCTTCGCGCCTTGAACCAGGCGATCTATATCTCGATCACCTGCCCCTGCATTAATGCCTCCACGCCCCAGTCCGGCGCGGCGTTCCGCAATTCGTTCATGATCGACGACTCGTTGCCGGGCTTCAGATGGGTAATCCACACCTCGGGCTGCACGCTGAGATTCTGCAATTCCGCCGCCAGCGAAGCAGGCCAGTGATGCTTGGAAGCGCGGGCGATTTCGACGAGTTCGTTTTCGAACGAGGTTTCGATGATGAGGTGGCGCAGGTCGGGAATGGCGTTGAGAGCGGCTACAAAAGCATCACTGTGGGTGGTGTCGCCGCTGAACACCAGGCTGCCGGCCGAGGTGGCCAGATGAATGCCGCACGCCGGCACCACGTGATTGACCGGCAGCGGCCTGAAGGTGCGCCCCTTAAGCGTGAACGCTTCGCCGACGCCCAGGGGCTCGAAGCGCAGCCACGGGGCCTCCGGGCTGGGAATCCTCCGGAAGTCCGGCCACAGGTGCCAGTTGAACAGATGCCCGGCCAACACGACGAGCACCTCGGGCAGCGCGTGTACCGTCACCGGTGTGCTGCGCATATCGCCAACGCTGTCGAGCAGCAGCGGCAGGCCCAGTACGTGGTCGAGGTGGGCGTGGGTGATGAAGACGTGGTCGATCTTCACCAGGGCTTCGAAGTCGAGTGTGGTGATGCCGCTGCCGGCATCGATCAGAACGTCGTCGTCGACCTTGAAGCAGGTGGTGTGGCGCCCGCTTCCGATGCCGCCGCTGCAACCGAGGATGGTAAGTTTCATCGCCGTTTTTTTCGTGGTTATTTGGTTGTATAGACGAAAACGCCGTCCCAGTCTGCGGGAGGCGGCGATTCGCGAAAATGCGCGATGCGCTCAAGGTAGATATCGTACAACGCGCGCGGCGCACGGGTGTTGAGCGCACGCAGCGCGGCCTCGGCGGCGTCCCAGTCCTGTGCCTGGTAGCGGGCATAGGCCGCTTCGAAGTCGGCGGCGTTCTGGCGCACCGCATCGGCGAGGCTGTTTTTCGGTCCGAGCGGCTCGTAGATCGCCACCGGCGTTTCCTTGCCCTTGACCCGCACGTCGTCGATTTTCATGAAGGCGTGCAGCGGGTCGGCGTCGACCGTGGGCTGGGTGGCGAGGATGCCGACGGCGTACTGCTTGGTGATGCCTTCGAGGCGCGAACCGAGGTTCACCGCGTCGCCCATCACGGTGTAGGACATGCGGAATTCCGATCCCATGTTGCCGACGCTCATGCGCCCGGTGTTGACGCCGACACCGATCTTCACCTCCGGCCAGCCGCGCGCGGCGAACTCCCGGTTCAGTTGCGACAGCGCGGCCTGCATGTCGAGCGCGGTGGCGACGGCGCGGGTGGCGTGGTCGTTCAAATCCACTGGCGCGTTCCAGAACGCCATGATGGCGTCGCCGATGTACTTGTCGATGGTGCCCTGGTGCTGCTGGATGATGCGCGTCATCGTCGACAGATAGGCGTTCAGCACTTCGGCGAGTTCGGTCGGCGGCAGCTTCTCGGAAAAATTGGTAAAGCCGCGAATGTCGGAGAACAGCACGGTCATGTCGCGCGACTGCCCCTCCATCGTGTAGTGCGCCGGATCCTGGCTCATTTCGGCGGCCAGTTCGGGCGGCACATACTGGCCGAACAGCTTGGTGATCTGACGCTTGCTGCGCGTGGCGGCAAAAAAGCCGTAGGCGGTGTTGAGCGCATACAGACCGAACAGCGTCAGCATCGGCGCTGCCATCGGCACCACCCAATAGCGCGACCAGGCTGCACCATAGGCTGCCAGCAGCAGCGCCAGCAGGACTATCGTGGCCGCCAGCCCGATGGTCGGCCCGAAACGCAGCAGCACAGCCGTCAGCAACGCGCCCAGCAGCAACACGGCCATCAGCCGCGCGTCGTCTGCCCACGGCGGCGTGGCGCGGGTGGTGCCGTCGAGCATGCCGGCGATCAGATGCGCGTGGATCTCCACCCCCGGAAAGGCATTGGAAAATGGCGTCACGCGCAGGTCGGCCAGCCCCGGCGCGGTCGATCCCAGCAGCACGATGCGGTTTTCCAGCTGTTCCATCGGTGCCTCGCCCGCCAGCACCTTGGCGGCTGAAATGTAGGGGAACGGCGAACCGGCCTGGTACGGCACATGCACGGTGCCATCCGCGCTGAGCGGGACGCGAATGCCTCCCACCTCCACCCACGGCGAAACATACTCACGCCCCAGCACGACCTGTTGATCGACGCCTGCAATGGCCGCATCACCACCGAACGCCACCCGCAGCGTGGAGGCCGACAGCGCCAGGTAATAGCCTGCGCCATAGGGGCTGACCAGGTTCATCTGGCGTGCCGTGCCATCCTCATCGGCTCGCATGTTGAAAAAGCCTGCGCCTTGCGCCGCTTGCTGGAAAACAGTCAGATTCGCGCCATAGCCCGTGGGCGGTGGGGTACCGGGTTGCAGCGCACCAAACGCAGTGGCAGGCAGGGACGGCGGCGGCAAGGTGCCGGTTTTGGCGTCACCGTAGCCTTCTGGAATGAAGTAATAGCCCAGCGACAGCGGGCGCTCGGCGAGCACCCGCGCAAACCGGGCGTCGTAATCGAGACGTGGCGCGAGCTGTTCGAGTGCCGCCGAGAAATCGCGGCTGCCCGCCAGATCGCTCTGCGCAAGCCGTTTGAGGGTATCGAGACCCGAACTCGTGTCCGGTTCGGCAAACACCACGTCGAAGCCGACCGCCGCCACCCCGTAGCGGTCGAACAACTGCTCGACCAGCGTGCTCATGGTGTCGCGGCTCCACGGCCAGCGTCCGATACTTTTCAGGCTGGCCTCGTCGATGTCGAGGATGGCCACCCGGTCATCCACCCCTGCCGCCGCGGTGCGCTTCAGCCAGGCGTCATACAGCCAGGCCTCGGCGCGCTGCATGGGGGCAATGTGAATCAAACCCGCAACATGCGCGGCAACCAGCAGGACAAACAGTGCAGACAGCCCTGCCTGCGCCAGCCTGGACGAAATGCGGCTCACCGGATGCGGTAGAAACGACTGGTCAGCTCCTTGCCGCTTAAGGCATCGAGGTGACCATCCACCGCCTCGCCCAGCGCAGCCAGGCGGTCAGCCGAATGTGGATGGGTTTTGTAGAGCAGGCTGGTACGGCTGTCCTTGGCAGGCAGGGCCGCCATGTCCTGCAACACGCCGGGCAGCCCCCAGGGTTCGTATCCGGCGCGCGCGGCATACACGATGCCGATGCGGTCGGCCTCGAATTCGGCGTTCTTGTCGAGTCCGCGCGCCATGATTTCGGCGCCGTTGCCGATCAGGTTCTGCACCGCCGGATCGCTGCCCTTTGCCTTGCTGCCCGCGGCCTGCCCCAGCGCACCGATAAGGCTGGACTGCTTGAGCAGCTTGAGATGATGCTTCTGGCTGACATGGGCGATTTCATGACCCAGCACACCCGCCAGTTCGGCCTCGTTGTTGAGCCGGCGATACAGGCCCTTGGTCACGAAGATATAGCCCCCCGGTGCGGCAAAGGCGTTGATGTCCTCGGTATCGAGCACGCCGAAATGCCAGGTGACGTCCTTGCGCCCGCTTTGCAGTGCGACCCAGTTGCCGACCAGATTGACATAGTTCTGCAGCTTGTCATCGCGCACCAGCGGCACCGCGCCCATCAGGTCGCCGGCGATCTGTTTGCCGATGCGGTTCTCCTCTTCGAGGCTGTAATCGCCGAACAGCGCGAACCCCAGTTGCCGGGCATCAATTTTCTGTTTTTCCTGAGGGGGCGTCGCAGCGGCGTTTTGTGTCGTTGCGGGTGCTTGTGCAGGTGCCGGTTGTGTTTTCTTGTCCTTGTTCAACTCCTGATTGATGCGTTCCTCGAGCAATTTACCGAAGTCGAGTCCGGCTGCCACCCCGCTGAACGCCAGCAGCAAGAGGGCCAGTACCATCCGTTTGGTTTTCATCAGTTGTTCTCCCAGGGCGAGGATGATTGTGCGGCCTTTGGCTCGGGCAAGGCCTGTACCTTGACTGCTGCAAGACCGGCCTGACTGGCAAAATTTCTGGCCTGGGTGGCCGATACACTCATGGCGTCCAGCCGCGCCACTTCGTCGGCATTGAATGTGGCCTTCTTCAAGTCTTCCTCATTCAGGCCGCGCAGACCTGCCACGGCCACCACACGACTGGGATCGGACTTGGTGGTAGCGGCGCCCACCACATCGCCCACCCCGACACCGCCTGCCCCGCCTGCCCCCGCACGCACTGAGAGCAGCCGGATCCAGCCGGTGGTCTTGCCTGAGGTCACGCGCAGCCAGCCACCCTGCTTGGCGAGGATGTTGACGCTGGCCCCTTTGGCCACTGCTCCTGCCACCTTGGCGCTTGCGCTGGGCTGGCTGTAGAGCTTTTCATTGCGCAATACCGTGCCGGGGGCAGCCCAGGCTGTCGCGGATGCGGTACACAACAGCAGCATGGCCGCCGGAATCAGGGATGGTTTCATTGTGTGTCTTCTCCTTCTCGCTGCAAAACTGTATGGCCTGTCATTCAATGGCGCAAGCACCATCGAAGGCGTTAAGATGCCGCGATGAATTTTCTCGCGTCTTCCATCGAATCGCTCGGCACCAAGGTTGTCGGGTGGTTCACCGTCGCTTACGGCATGTTGGCCTTTCTGGCCCAAGCCGGCTTGCTGCTGCTGGATCGCACCACCTGGAACCGCGCCACCTTCGACGTGGTGATCAAGCAGATCTACTTTACCGCCGTGCAGATTCTGCATGTGTTTCTGGGCTACACGCTGGTTATTTCCTGGCTCATCATCACCATCATCCTGTCTACCGCACGTGATTTCGGTCTCACCGAATTCGCCAGCGAAATGACCATCCGCGTGCTGGTACTCGAACTGCTGCCTTTCCTCACCGCGCTCTTTATCGCCTTGCGTTCCGGCAGCGCCATCAACACTGAAGTCGCGCTGATGCAGGTCAACAACGAGTTGGATGCGCTGGCACACTGCAAGGTTCCACCGATGCAGTTCGAGTTTCTGCCACGGCTGATCGGTGGCGTGATCTCGGTGGTCACCCTCGCCGGCCTGGCAGGCCTGCTCGCCATGCTGATGGGCTACCTTGCCATTTACGGCATCAACACGGCGGGCTTTGAGCCGTACACCCAGACCATTGCAAAAATCTTCGACTTCCAGATCATGGCCGGGCTCATTGCCAAATGCGCGCTGTTCGGGCTGGCAGTCACCCTGATCCCGGTCACCGCCGGGCTCGAAACACCGAAAAAGCTCTTCATGGTCCCGGTCTCCGTGCTGCGCGGCATGATGCGGGTGTTCTTCGCGATTGTGGCCATCGAGGTGGTGTCATTAGCGCTCAAATACATCTGACCCTGTTCGATAACCGCGTCGCACTGATGACAGCGGTCGCCGACCTCAACGATGGCGTGGCGCGCGTTGCGCTCGATCTGCCGCTGCGGGCAAACCTGTCGGCGCTCGACAACATCGCGCTGATTCCTCTGTATCAGCGCCATTACGGCGCCGCCGAATCGGTCCAGCAGGCGCAGGCCATGCTGGACCAGATGAGGCATGCCGAGATTGCCCTGTTGCGCGACCCCGACATGACGCCGGCCCAGCGCTTCGTGACCAAGCTGGCGCGCGCGCTCATCCTCAAGCGTCCCCGCCTGGTCATCGACCGCCCCGGCGCCATGCTTTACGATGTGCCCTATCCTGCCTTCATCCGGCAGTTGGCGACGCAGGCCGAGATGACGGGCACCTGGGAAATTTTCGACTTCAGCTGGAACCAGGCACTTTATAAAGAATGAACAAACTGCATTTCAAGGTCGGGCTGTTTGCTGCCGCGTCGCTGCTGCTGGCCGGCATCTTCATCGTTTATCTGCTGCATGCGCGCGGCTTCTTTGAAAAAACCTTTCACTTGCAGCTGGCCGCAGCCAGTGCCGACGGTGTCGCGCCAGGCGTTCCGGTGGTGTTCTCCGGAATCGAAATCGGCCGCGTCACCACGCTGGGGCTGAACGACAGCGGCGGCATCATCATCCACACCGAATTCCTCGAACGCAATGCCAAGTGGCTGAAGGAAAACAGCACCTTCACCCTCGACAAGCCCTTCGTCGGCGGCGCCAAGATCCGTGTCGACTCCCCCGACCTTGATGCCCCCGCACTGCCCGACAATTCGACCATGCTGCTGCTCACCTCCGACATCAGCAAGGAGATTCCGGTACTGGTCGAGCGCGTAAAGGCGATTCTCGACAACGTCGAGCACCTCACCCGCAAGGACGGCGAGATCAATGCCACCCTGGCCAACGTGAAGACCGTGACCGGGCGCATGACCGGCGAATACGGAATGCTGGAAAGCATCCTCGGCAGCCCGGAAAAAGCCCGCGCAGTAACTGACTCCCTTGATAAAACCCGTGCCCTCATCACCAAGCTCGATGGTCTGGTGCTGAAGATGGACGGCATGGCTGCCAAAGCCGATACATGGCTGTTTGCACAGGACGGCGTTGCCGAGCAGACCCGGGAATCGCTGGCCCAGGTACGGCTGATGCTCAACGATGCGCAATCCAGCCTGAAAAAGGCCGATGCCCTGATGGCCAATGCCGTGGAGATTTCCGCCGACGTCAAGGAAGGCACGCAGGACATCGCCGCGCTGCGTGCCGAAATCGACGACGCCGTTCGCAAGGCGAATGGGCTGGTCAACGAGATCAACAAGAAATGGCCGTTTGCGCGCGACCCCGAGGTAAAGCTGCCATGAGAACCCTGCACGCGCTCGCCAGCCTGATCTTGCTCACCGCCTGCGGCAGCGGCGGCCCGCCGCCGCCCGACTGGAAGACCGATGCGGCCGACCTGATCGAGCGTTATCAGAAACACGCCCTGCTGGGCGAGAACACGCTGGCCGAGCGCTATTTTCAGCAGGCCGTTGCAGCAACCGGCGGCGCCGGCCGCGTTGCCGAGACCGCCCGCCTGTGGCTGGTGCGCTGCGCCACCCGCCGCGCCATGCTGATCGACGACGCCTGCACGGAATATGCCGAATTGGCTGCCATCACACCGAACACAGCAGATCAGGCCTACTACCAGTTCGTCACCCTGCGCTGGGACGTCATTGATGTTGCCCAACTGCCCGGCCAGCACCGCGACCTGGTGCGCGCAACCGCCGACAAGCGACACGAAACATTGAGCCGGATCGACAACCCACTGGCGCGCCTGCTCGACGCCAGCCTACTGGTGATGCGCAAGGAAGCCCATGCCGCGACGCTGGAACTGGCTGCGGAAACCGCCTCGGAACAAGGCTGGCGTCAGCCCTTGCTGACCTATCTGAAATTGCAGCAACAACAGGCTGCCGACCAGGGCAATGCCGCTGAACAGGCCCGGCTCGCACAGCGCATTCAACTGGTCGAGCACAGCCTTTTGCCGGCCAAAAAATAAACATGCGGTCTGCCGATACTCCTGTATATTCGGCGTCCTTTCGGCACAGGCCATCAATACCAATGGGTGCACCGACGGGCGCATGGCTGCGTGGCTCGACAAATAAAAAACAACTGATTGACAAGCCTGAAGACGATGATTACCGTGCAGGCTCCGAGGCGCATTAACCTCGTTTAACTATAAGCTGCAACCCTAATTTTTTGATTGGAGGAGATACCCATGAAATACGCTTCGATTGCACTGGCTGCGCTGGCCGTATTCGCAACCGCTTCACATGCCGCACCGGCCATGATGTCCCCCGAGTGGACTGCTCAGGCCTGCGATGCCTGGAACAAGGATGCAACCCTGACCGACGGCCTCGGTGATAGCTGGATCAAGAACGACAAGGGCCGCGGCTACAAGATCATTCACCTGTATCGCACCGACTGCGGTGAAGCGACCCAGACCGAACTGAAGATCGTACCCAAGGACGGCAAGGCCATGTGCGTCTACGGCGGCGCCGTGCAGAACGCCAAGATGGATCACGCGGTCGACTACACCATGCATGCCACCACCGAGCGCTGGGATCAAATGGGTGCTGGCGAATACGGCCCGATGCGGGCGATGATGTTCGGCCGCCTCAAGTTCACCGGCCCCAAAATGGAAGCCATGGGCGTGATGGGCCCGTTCGAGGCCTTCCTGCGTCTGCCGGGCAAGATTCCTGGCGACAAGGCCTGCCCCGCCAAGTAAGCGGCTGACGCCACAAAAAAAGCCGGGAGCATTCCCGGCTTTTTTGCGTCAGTGTTTAGCGCCTGGCTTAATGAACTGTTCCGGTTTTGACATCAAGCGGCCGCCCGTTGCGGATTTCCTCCGGCGTCGCCTCGCGGATGTCCACCACGTTCACCAGGCAGGTCACGCTCTGCCCAGCCAGCGATGGGTTGCCATCCAGCGTAAGCTGGCCGTCCTCGATGGCAGTGACGTAGAAAACCTTGGTCTCGCCCGACTCGTTCTCGAACATGACCTCCGCCCCGACACGCCGGAATTCAGGCGGCACGTTTTCGATGTCATCCACAAACACCAGGCTCTCGTCGCGCAGCCCGTAGCCTTCTTCCGGCGACAGTGCGATCTCGACCCGGTCGCCGATCTTGCGGCCCGCCACCGCCGACTCGATCGCCGGCAGGATGCCGCTGTTGGCGCCCTGCACATAGCCGACCGGAATGTCGTGCTGCTCGACGACCATGCCGCGCGAGTCAAGAATGGAATAGGTAATGTATACGAGTGTGTTTTGTGTCACGGTGACCATGCTGTCTCATCCTGAACCGTCGAAAAAGGCGCTGCGCCATAGTCTGGCTGGCGTCGGCGCGCCGTGCTTATGATACCTTCGAAGCCTGCCCCACATATCGCTCACCTATGAAACCGCTCAAACACCTGCCCGCCTGGAAGGCTTTGGAAGCGCACTTCAAGACCATGCGCAGCTTCGACATGCGCACTGCATTCCGCGAAGATGCGACGCGCTTCGACCAGTTGTCGCTGCGGTGCGGCAACCTGCTGCTCGACTACTCGAAGAACCGCATCACTGCCGGCACGATGCAGCAGTTGATGCAGCTGGCTCGTGAGTCCGAACTGGATGCCCTGCGCAACGCCATGTTCAGCGGCGAACGCATCAACTTCACCGAAAAGCGCGCCGTGCTGCATACCGCCCTGCGCGCGCCGGTGCGTCCGTCCCTGATGGTCGAAGGCGTCGATGTCGAACGCGAGGTCGCCAAAGTGCTCAGCCGCATGCAGCGCTTCGTCGAGTCTGTCCACAACGGCAGCTGGCGCGGCCATACCGGCAAGCCGATCCGCAACGTGGTGAACATCGGCATCGGCGGCTCGGATCTCGGCCCGGCCATGGTGTGCCACGCGCTCGACCACTATGCGGTGGAGAACGTGCGGGTGCATTTCGTCTCCAACCTCGACCCGGCGCATCTGGCCGGCACGCTCGCGCAGCTCGATCCCGAAACCACGCTGTTCATCGTCGCCTCGAAAACCTTCACCACGCTGGAAACCCTGGCCAACGCCAATTCGGCCAAGGCCTGGCTGCTCGCCGCGCTGCGCGCGCCGGCTGCGGTCGCGCGGCATTTCGTGGCGCTGTCGACCAACGCCGAAGCGGTCGAAGCATTCGGCATCGACCCGGAGAACATGTTCATTTTCTGGGACTGGGTCGGCGGGCGCTATTCGCTGTGGTCGGCGATCGGCCTGTCGATCGCGCTGCAGATCGGCTGGGGCAACTTCCAGGCACTCTTGGCCGGCGCGCATGCGATGGACATCCATTTCAGGGAAGCGCCGCTCGAGGCCAACATGCCGGTCATCCTCGGCATGCTCGGCATCTGGTACGCCAACTTCTGGGGCACCGACACCTATGGCGTGTTCCCCTACGACCAGCGCCTGCGCCTGCTGGTCCCGTTCCTGCAGCAGCTCGACATGGAGTCGAACGGCAAGAACGTCAGCCGCGCCAACAAGCGGGTCAACTACAACACCGGGCCCATCGTCTGGGGTGCGCCCGGCACCAACGGCCAGCACGCGTTCTTCGAACTGGTGCACCAGGGCACCCGACTGATCCCGACCGACTTCCTGCTGGCCGCGGTCAACCCCACGCCGCTGGCCGACCAGCACGAATGGCTGCTGGCCAATTGTCTGGCGCAGACCGAGGCCCTCCTGAAGGGCAAGTCACGCGCAGTGATCGAAGCGGAACTGATCGCCCAGGGCATGAGCCGCGAGGAAGCGAAGGCACTCGCGCCCCACAAGGTCTTCCCCGGCAACCGCCCGAGCAACACCCTGCTCTACCAGAAGCTTGATCCGCACACGCTGGGCATGCTGATCGCGCTCTACGAGCACAAGGTGTTCGTGCAGGGCGTGATCTGGCAGATCAACAGCTTCGACCAGTGGGGGGTCGAGCTCGGCAAGCAACTGGCGCCGCCGATCCGCGCCGCACTGAGTTCAGTGCGCGCGATCGGCGAGCACGACGGCTCCACCCTGGGTCTGCTCACCGACATCCGTCGGCGACGCGGACTCAGTACCTGACGCGCACGCGGTAGCTGAGCGTCGTCTTGCCCTCGGCGGGCACCCTTACCTGCCACTCGGCAGTGCCGGAGGCCGCCTTGGTATGCGGCTGCGATTCTGAAACCATCGTCCAGTCCCCCGGCATCGGCTCACGCACGATGACGGTGACCGCGTCCGGCTTGGCGTTCTTCAGCACGATCTCGTAGGCCGACTCGAACACGTAGTTGTAGCGACCGGTACCGGCGAGTTTCTGGAACGCGGTCTGCTTCCTGTCGGCGGTGACGTCGAAAGCCTCGCCCAGTTTCAGCCGCACGGTTTCGTTCTTCGGCGTATGGTCGATGCGGTCTTCGCCGACGAATTGCGCGTTGCTCTGGCCGTCCCTCTTGTACACGCGAACGATGCCTTTGGGCAGCGGCACGCCGAGACCCTCGCCCTTGTTGTCGAATTCGACGAACACGCCGACCTTGATCTTCTGTCCGAGGTCGCCGTGCTGGCCGGAATAATAGTAGTCGGCCCCCTGGAGCAAAAACTCCTTTCTCACCGGAACCCGGCTCGCCGACATCAGCGCCACCTGCTTGGTCTGGTTTTCCGCCAGCGAGGTAGGCCGCTGTAGGGTGTAGAGGTGATACTCGAACAGCGACTCCTGCTGCATCTCGGCAGCCTCGGCGGTTTTCGCCGCCATCGTCATCACGTCGCGCGACAGCGGCCGGGCCTCGCGCACCCGATGGAGATCGCCCGCCACCAGCTGCAGTCTGGCATTGGGGTATGCCGCGCCGCTCTGGTTGGTCAGCGTCACCCAGCCATTCAGATCCAGGCGGTCGTCTCCGGCATTCAGCTCGGCCACGTAGTCGGCGCGCCACGACAATCCGGCGGTCAGATAGGACAGCTCCAGGTTCTGCGGGCCGCCCGCCGGGTTGACCAGCGAAATCACCAGCGTGGGCTTGTCGCGCAGGGTATCGGGCACGCCGGCAAACGCCAGCCGGCCCGGCACACCGGTTTCAATGCGGTCGACGAACTTCAGCACCACACCGCCGTTGGTCGCGAGTACTGTGGCGGTTTCGCGGGTTTCTGCGCCCGTGGCAGGATTGACCTTGATGACGCTGACTTCCCGCCCGACATACTTTTCCAGCAACTTTTCAGGCGTCAGCAGATCGAAATCGAAGTTCTGTTCCTGAAGCAGGAAGCCAGCAGGGGCCGACAGGTTACGCAGTTGGGCCGTTTCGGGACGCATTTGCGCCGACACCTCGCGCCATGCCAGGTGGTTGAGGCCGCTTACCAGCCTGACCCGCCGCGCTTCCTTCACCAGGGCCAGATTGTCGTTGTAAATGGTGACCGCCACGCTCTGCTGGTCGGACGCACTGCTGATGATCTCATCACGCGGCGCGGCCCAGCCAGCATGGGATGCGGCCATCAGCCCGACGACCATCGCCTTCAACAGTGTTTTCCTCATCTTTCCGGCCTCCTGCTCATCATGCGACAAACCTGAATGATGACCGAACCACACGAAAAAGGGTTCGCAGCGCTAGAATGATCGTACTACCCATGCAGTGAATAACATGACTTCAGACGATCCCCATCCCTCGCGCATCGTTGGCGGCGGCATCAACACTAGCGAATCGGAACAGCCCGTGGTGGTGACGCAAATGCTTGGCATCGACAATAACGACCCGGTTCGTGAGGAAGCTCTGCGCGCGCGCTTTTTGTCGTTTGATCCTTTGTTCGATGCCGCCTCCAATCTGGTCGCGCATCAGCTGGTCCTGCGTGGCCGTGCCGCGCCTGCCGATGCGCCGCCCGAGCTTAGGCAAATGGAAGAAGACATGTTGCTGACCGGCCTCTATTCTTTGACCCAAGGCGGCCTGACCGGAACCCTGCCCCTGCTGGTGCGGATCAGCACCGGCGTACTGTTCAGTGACATTCCACGGCAGCTCAATCACCGTCAGCTGATCTGGTGCGTGGATATCGACAACGAGCAACATCTGGGACGCGCCCTGGCCCTGCAGGATGCCGGCCTGACGATCTGCCCCACGCTCAATCGCGACAATGCCGTTGTGCAGGAGAGTGCGTCAGCCTGGCGCTATCTCACGTGCCGCGCCGACGACACCCCGCCTGCGGTCGCTGCGCGCCTCATTGTGGAAGGGGTGCGGAACGCACCCACCCAGGCTCGCTGGCCCGAGAATGCCTGGTTCAGGGGCAGCTTCTTCTCCGGCGACACCCAGCCCGCCGAAATCAGCCACGACCAGGCAGTCCAGCTGGATTTGCTGGCCATTGCCCTGCGCGAACCGGTCGAAACGCTCGTGCAGTTCTTCCGGCTGAACCCCGACATGGCACCGCGCCTGCTCGCCATCGCCAACTCCCAGGTCGGCGGCTTGAGCCGACCCGCCGAATCGACCGCCCATGCGCTGGTCATGCTGGGATCACAACGTGCAAGCCGCGTGGCCGCTTTGCTGGCACTGGCCGGCAAGCAGCCTACCGAGACGACGCGCCACTATGCCGTGACCGCCCTCACGCGTGCGCTGTTCATGGGGAAAATCACCCGTCTGGGAGCGCCGGCCGAGAGCGCGGCTGCCGCATTCGAAATCGGATTGTTGTCGATTGCCCCGCACGCGCTCTCGCTGCCTATTGAAAAGCTGATCCGCAAGCTGGGATTGTCGGCGACCAGCGCACGTGCACTGAGTGCGCACCCTTCGCCCGAAGGGACGATGCTGCAATTGACGTATGCCTGTGAAAACAACGATGCCGACACTCTGGCCGCGTTTGCACAGAAACTGGATATTCCGCTGCACCAGATTTCAGTGGCCTACCTGGATGCCTTGATTGCAGCTTCGTCGCTCGACGCAGCCCTGCACTGACAGCGTAAAATGGCGGTTTTGTCTGCATCCCCGCCCCATGCATCCCACCCTGGTTTTCGACATTGAAACGATTCCCGACCTTGCCGGATTTGCCGCAGTCAACGGCATAGACGAGGCCTCGTTGCCACAGGCCGAGCTCGCCGAGATGGCGCTGCTCGCCCGCCGCCAGAAAACCGGCAGCGACTTCATGCCGCATCACCTGCACCGCATCGTCGCCATTTCCTGTGTGCTCAGAAACGGCGACCAGCTCAAGGTGTGGTCGCTCGGCGAGCCGGACAGCAGCGAAGCCGAACTGATCCAGCGCTTCTATGACGGCATCGAACGCTACACCCCGCAGCTCGTCTCGTGGAACGGCGGCGGCTTCGACCTCCCGGTACTGCACTACCGCAGCCTGATTCACGGCGTGACGGCCGCGCGCTACTGGGACTGGGGCGATGATGACAAGGAATTCAAGTGGAATAACTATCTGGGCCGCTACCACACGCGTCACCTGGATCTGATGGACGTGCTGGCGATGTACCAGCCGCGCGCCAATGCCCCGCTCGACCAGATGGCCAAGCTGTGCGGCTTTCCCGGCAAGCTGGGGATGGACGGCTCGAAGGTGATGGAGGCCTTCCAGAACGGCCAGATCGACGCCATCCGCAACTATTGCGAAACCGACGTGATGAACACCTGGCTGGTCTACCTGCGCTTCCAGAAGATGCGCGGCACGCTCTCCGAATCGGCCTACGCTGCCGAGATCGAACTTGCGCGCAGCACCGTGCAAACCCACCCCGCGCCGCACTGGCAGGAATTCCTGGCGGCCTGGGCATGAACCCGGTTGTCGACATCCTTTCCCTCGATCACGAGGGGCACGGCATCGCGCGCGTCGACGGCAAGGTCACCTTCGTCGACGGTGCGCTGGCGGGGGAACGCGCGGAAATCTCCATTTACCGCAAGCACGCCAAGTACAACTCGGCCAACGCCGTCGCCATCCTCAAGCCCAGCGCGCAGCGTACCGAGCCGCGCTGCAAATATTTTGGCCGCTGTGGCGGCTGCTCGATGCAGCACCTGGAAGCCAGCGCCCAGGTGGCCGCCAAGCAGCGCGTGCTGGAAGACAACCTCGCCCGCATCGGCAAGGTCAAACCCGATGTGATGCTGTCCGCCCTGCATGGCCCGAGCTGGGGCTATCGCACGCGCGCACGCCTGTCCGCGCGCTGGGTCGACAAGAAAGGCGGCGGGCTGGTCGGCTTCCGTGAAAAGCGTTCCAGCTACATCGCCGACATGGCGAACTGCGAAGTGCTCACCCCGGATGTTTCTGCGCTGATCCAGCCGCTACGCGATCTGATGGGAATGCTGTCGAACGCCGACCGCATCCCGCAGATCGAGGTGGCCGTCGGCGAGCATGTCACCATCCTGGTGTTCCGTCTGCTCGAACCCTGGACCGACGACGATATCGCCAAAGTGCGGGCATTTGCCGAACAACATCGCGTCCAGATCTGGGAGCAGGCCAAGGGGCCGGACACCGTGCGCCCCTTCTGGCCCGACATCGCCCCGGAACTCAGCTACAGCCTGCCCGAATTCGGCCTGGTGATGCCGTTCAGGCCCACCGATTTCACCCAGGTCAACGTCGCCATGAACCGCGCCCTGGTCAGCCGCGCGCTGCGCCTCCTGAGCCCGCAACCCGGCGAACGGATCGCCGACCTGTTCTGCGGGCTGGGCAACTTCACCCTGCCCATCGCCCGTAGCGGCGCCGAGGTGATGGGCATCGAAGGCAGCGCCGAGCTGGTTGCCCGCGCACGCGAAAATGCGCTGCACAACCATCTGGCCAACGCCCGCTTCGCGGTCGACAACCTGTTCGAGATGACGCCGGAAAAATTCGCCGCCCTCGACCAGTTCGACAAGCTGCTGATCGATCCGCCGCGCAGCGGCGCCATCGAAGTCGTCAAATCCCTGCCGGACAGCGGCGCCCCCCATCGCATCGTCTACGTCTCGTGCGACCCCGCCACGCTGGCGCGCGACGCCGAGGTGCTGGTGCACGTCAAGGGCTACCGGCTTGAAGCTGCCGGGGTCGCCAACATGTTCCCGCATACGGCGCATGTGGAGTCGATTGCCCTGTTTACGCGCTAATCCTTTAAAATCCCCCGCTTAACTCACAAACTAAAACCATGGCACTCATCGTACAAAAATACGGCGGCACCTCGGTCGCCAACGTCGAACGCATCCGCGCAGTGGCGGAACGCGTCGCCAAATTCAAGATGCTCGGGCATCAAGTGGTGGTGGTGCTCTCGGCCATGTCGGGCGAAACCAATCGCCTGATCGGGCTGGCCAAGCAGATTCAGGCCAGCCCCGACCCGCGCGAGCTGGACATGATGGTGTCGACCGGCGAGCAGGTCACCATTGCGCTGCTGGCGATGGCGCTGAAGGATTTGGGGCTGAAGGCGAAAAGCTATACCGGCGCGCAGGTGCGCATCCTCACCGACAATGCTTTCACCAAGGCACGCATCCTGTCGATCGACGAGGCCAGGATGCGTGCCGATCTGGATTCCGGCCACGTGGTCGTGGTCGCCGGTTTCCAGGGCGTCGACGAACAGGGCAACATCACCACGCTGGGCCGCGGCGGCTCCGACACCACCGGCGTCGCGCTGGCTGCTGCGCTCAAGGCCGACGAGTGCCAGATCTACACCGACGTCGACGGCGTCTACACCACCGACCCGCGTATCGTGCCCGAGGCGCGCCGGCTCAAAACCATCACTTTCGAGGAAATGCTCGAAATGGCGAGCCTGGGTTCCAAGGTGCTGCAAATCCGCTCGGTCGAATTCGCAGGCAAATACAAAGTAAAACTCCGTGTGCTGTCCAGCTTTCAGGACGAAGGCGACGGCACGCTCATCACCTTCGAGGAAAACGACTCCATGGAACAGGCCATCATCTCCGGCATCGCCTTCAACCGTGACGAAGCCAAAATCACTGTGGTCGGCGTGCCCGACCAGCCCGGCATCGCCTACCAGATTCTCGGCCCGGTCGCCGACGCCAACATCGACGTCGACATGATCGTGCAGAACGTCGGCCACGAAAACACCACCGACTTCACCTTCACCGTGCATCGCAACGATTTCGCCAAGGCGATGGACATCGTCAAGGCTAATGCCGCAGCTATTGGCGCACGCGAAGTCACCGGCGACGACAAGATCGCCAAGGTCTCCATCGTCGGCGTCGGCATGCGCTCGCACGTCGGCATCGCGCGCAAGATGTTCGAAACCCTGTCGAAGGAAAACATCAACCTGCAGATGATCTCCACGTCGGAAATCAAGATCTCTGTGGTGGTTGAGGACAAGTACATGGAACTCGCAGTGCGTGCGCTGCACCAGGCCTTCGAACTCGACAAGGCCACCGCTTAAACGACCTGCAAGGTGGCTTTCCGCTGCGCATTCCGATACAATGCGCGGCGGTTCGGAGACGTGGCCGAGAGGTTGAAGGTACTCCCCTGCTAAGGGAGCATGCGGGCTTAAACCTGCATCGAGGGTTCGAATCCCTCCGTCTCCGCCAAATTATGAATTTTTGCATCTGACATTGATGCAAAAAACTGCGTATAATGCGCAACCTTCAAAGCGCCCGTAGCTCAGCTGGATAGAGTACTTGGCTACGAACCAAGGGGTCAGGAGTTCGAATCTCTTCGGGCGCACCACATTTTCAAAAGCCCGGTCATTTGACCGGGCTTTTTTTTGTCCGCAACACTGGATTTCCTCGAAATGACGGCCACGATGGGTCGAGGCTGGTTTGGCCTATTAAAGAAACCAGGCCAAAAACCGTTAAAGACACCAATAAATCGACCATTTCAGGGCTGCGAGCCAAGCTTGCCGTAGAGTCATCTTGAACAACAATCCAGCGCTTCGCGACGCTTCGGACGTCTTCACGCCTGCCGGGAATCCCCGTGATGACGCTTCCTCGTCTGCCGCAGCGCCTGACACCCTGCTCGAATGCCTGCTCGTGGTTGTGCATGCACACGGCGGCACGCTGAGCCGGCAGGCCGCCATCGATGGCCTGCCGTTGGTCGACAATCGCCTCACTCCGTCCCTGTTCCGCCGCGCCGCCAAGCGCGCCGGCTTTACCAGCAATGTGGTGAAGAAACCGCTCGAAGGGCTCAACCCCGCCCTGTTTCCCGCCGTACTGCTACTCGACGGCGAAGAAGCCTGCGTGCTGCTGGGCTGGCAGGACGCCGGCCGGACCGCCCGCCTGATCTTTCCCGAACTGGGTGAAGCGGAAGCCCTGCTGCCCCACGACGAACTGGCGGCCCGCTATTCCGGCCACGCGATCCTGGCGCGACCCGAGTTCCGCTTTGACGCGCGCACCCCCGAGGTCGGCCGGGTCAAGCACCGCCACTGGTTCTGGGGCACCCTGGCCGACAACACGCCGCTCTACCGCGACGTGCTGCTGGCGGCGTTCATGATCAACCTGTTCGCCATCGCCCTGCCGCTGTTCACGATGAACGTGTACGACCGCGTGGTGCCCAACCATGCGATCGAAACCTTGTGGATGCTGGCGGCGGGTCTGGTGATCGTGCTGGTGGCGGATCTGGTGCTGCGCAGCATGCGCGGCTATTTCCTCGACCTCGCCAGCAGCCGGGTCGACGTTCGGCTGTCGGCCTACATCATGGAGCGCGTGCTGGGCCTGCGCCTGGAGAACCGGCCGCTGTCTGCGGGCTCGTTCGCCGCCAACCTGCGGTCCTTCGAGACCATCCGCGACTTCATCACCTCGGCCACGGTGACCGCCTTCATCGACCTGCCGTTTGCGCTGATCTTTCTGGTCGTGATCGGCTGGATTGCCTGGCCGCTGATCCTGCCCATCGTGTTCGGCATCCTGCTGGTGATGGCCTATGCCCTGACCGTGCACAGCAAGATGCACGAACTGTCGGAATCGACTTATCGCGCCGGCGCAATGCGCAACGCGACGCTCGTCGAATCACTGGTCGGCCTGGAAGCGATCAAGGCGCTCGGCGCCGAGAGCGTGATGCAGCGCAAATGGGAATCGAGCGCGGCCTTCCTGTCGCGCGTGGGCGCGCAGCTGCGGCTGCTGTCGTCGTCCACCATCAACGGCGCGATGTGGGTCCAGCAGCTGGTGAACGTGATAGTCGTGGTGGTCGGCGTATACCTGATTTCAGACGGCCTTCTGACGCTCGGCGGACTGATTGCCAGCACCATGCTAGCGTCGCGCGCGATGGCGCCGATCGGCCAGATTGCCGGCCTGCTCACCCAGTACCACAACGCGGCGACCGCGCTGAAGTCGCTGGACGACATCCTGCAGCAGCCGGTCGAGCGGCCGGCCGATTCGAATTTCGTGACCCGCCGGCACTTCACCGGCGACATCGAGTTCAAGGACGTCGACTTCAATTACCCCGGCCAGGACCATGCCGCGCTGCGCAACGTCTCGCTGAAGATCCGCGCCGGCGAGCACGTGGCGATTCTCGGTCGCGTCGGCTCCGGCAAGACCACGCTCGAAAAGCTCATCCTGGGCCTGTACCAGCCCACTTCGGGCGCGGTGCTGGTGGATGGCGCCGACCTGCGCCAGCTGGATCCGGCCGAACTGCGCCGCAACATCGGCTATGTGCCGCAGGACGTGATGCTGTTCTACGGCAGCCTGCGCGACAACCTGACCATCTCCGCGCCGACCGCCGACGATGCTGCCGTGCTGCGTGCCGCGCAGGTCGGCGGCCTGCTCGAGTTCGTCAACAGCCACCCCCGGGGCTTCGACATGACCGTGGGCGAACGCGGCGAATCGCTGTCCGGCGGACAGCGCCAGGCCGTTGCCATCGCGCGCGCCACCCTCAACGACCCGCCGATCCTGCTGATGGATGAGCCGACCGGCTCGATGGACCACTCCAGCGAAGAGGAAATCAAGCAACGGCTGCGCACGTTTGCCGCCGGCAAGACCCTGCTGGTGGTGACGCATCGCACCTCGCTGCTGGACCTGGTCGACCGCATCATCGTGATCGACTCCGGCAAGGTCGTGGCGGACGGTCCCAAGGCGCAGGTGGTCGAGGCCCTGCGCCAGGGCCGCATCGGGAAAGCCGCATGAAAGCCCGCCTGTTCGCCTCCATCGCCCGCTTCGCCGACGGTTCCGCGGGCTGGTCGAAGCATGCGCGTCCGCTGCTGGACCGCCTGTTTTCCCGCTGGATTCCGCCGCGTCCGGATGAGTCGCTCGGCTGGACGGCCGATGCCGACTGGGCGCGGCTGGACCAGGAACCCTTGCGCGCACGCTACCTGCTACGCCTGATCGGGGTCATTCTGCTGGTGGGTGTGCTGTGGGCGGCCTTCGCCACCGTGGACGAGGTCACGCGCGGAACCGGCAAGGTGATCCCCTCGCGCCAGGTGCAGGTGGTGCAGGCGGTCGACGGCGGCGTGATCGCGGACATCCTGGTGCGTGAAGGCCAGGCGGTCGAGGCCGGTCAACTACTGTTCCGCATCGACAAGACGCGCTTCGTCTCCTCGCTGCGCGAAAACCGCGTGCAGTATCTCGCGCTCCTGGCCAAGGCGGCGCGCCTGCGCGCGCTGGCCGAGAACACGCCGTTCCAGTTACCGCCCGAAGTGATGCAGGAAGACCCCCGGCTGGTCGAGGAAGAGCGCAGCATGTACGACGCGCGACGCCGCGAACTGGACGCCCAGATCGGCATTGCACGCCAGCAGCTGGCGCAGCGCCAGCAGGAACTGGTCGAGGTACGCTCACGCCGCGAGCAGGCGGCGCAGGCCTACGACCTCACCGCCCGCGAACTGACGATGACCCGGCCGCTGGCGGCATCCGGCGCGGTCTCGGACGTCGAACTGCTGCGGCTCGAGCGCGACGTCAGCCGCTACCGCGGCGAGCGCGATCAGGCTTCGGCCCAGATCGTGCGTCTGCAGTCCGCCATCTCGGAAGCGTCGCGCAAGGTGCAGGAGCAGGAGATCACCTTCCGCAACGAGATGCGCAACGAACTCGGCGAGACCGTGGCCAAGCTGAACAGCCTTTCCGAGGGCAGCACGGCGCTGTCCGACCGGGTCGAGCAGGCCAGCGTCAAGTCGCCGGTCAAGGGCACCGTCAAGCGCCTGCTGGTCACCACCGTGGGCGGTGTGCTGCAGCCGGGCAAGGAAATCGTGGAGATCGTGCCGACCGACGATGCCCTGCTGCTGGAGACGAAAATCCTGCCCAAGGACATCGCCTTCCTGTGGCCGGGGCAAAAGGCGACGGTGCGCTTCACCGCCTATGACTTCGCGATCTACGGCGGGCTGGAAGCCGTGATCGACCAGATCGCAGCAGACACCGTCACTGACGAGGAAGGCAATGCCTTCTACCTGGTGCGCGTCCGCACCCTGAAATCGTCGCTGGGGAAAGACAAACCGATCATTCCCGGGATGGTCGCGGAAGTGGACATCATGACCGGCCGCAAGAGCGTGCTGGCCTATCTGCTGAAGCCGGTGATCCGCGCCAAGACCCACGCCTTCACGGAGCGCTAGCCGGATGAAGCGCCACGTATTCGTCACCGCACGTCCGGAACCGATTCCCCGCTGGCTGGAGGCGTTCCCTGACGCTCTGCTGATGCGCGACCAGGGTCCGGACGAAACTCGCTTTTTTCAATTGACCGGGGCATCCGTGGTGTGGCTGCATGTGACGGGAGCCCCCCCCGCGGTATCGGCCTGGGTGGGCACGGTACACGCTGCCGCGCCGCATGTGCCGATTGTAGTGCTGTCGAACGTGCCGGAAGACGATCAGGGCATGGCAGCGCTGGCGGCGGGCGCATCCGGCTATTGCAGCGCACTCACCTTGCCGGCGGTCCTGCGCCAGGTCGCCGGCGTCGTCGAGCACGGCGGCCTGTGGGTGGGCCCTCAACTGATGCGGCGGCTGATGCAGGGCCTGGCAGCACGCAACAGCGATACCCCGGAGCCGGTTCTCGACAGGTTGAGTCAGCGTGAACGCCAGGTTGCGGTTGCGGTTGCGCGCGGTGCGACCAACAAGGAAATCGCGCGTGTGCTGGGCATTACCGAGCGCACGGTGAAAGCGCATCTGGCTGCCGCTTTCGAGAAACTTGGCGTGCGCGACCGGATGCAGCTCTCCCTTGTTGTCAATGGTGTCGAAGACTCAACACAGATCTCCCAAAAAATCCCCGCCTGACTGTACTTCGGTCCAATACGGAAACCGGAGATCGCGCCGTTAAATCTTTCAGAACGCCCCGAATGGGGCACCCAAACCCTTACTGAAGAAGATCAGCCCCATGGACGCGAGCGTTACCACCCCCCAGGCAGTCGCTACAGTCATCGCGGTAGAAGGCCAGGCCTTTGCCCGCGACCCGGCAGGCCAGATGCGGCCCCTCAAGCCCGGCGACGTCCTGCTGGAAGGCGACACCGTCGTCACGATGCCCGGCGGACAGGTCCAGCTGGCCTTCCTCGATGGGCAGATGCTGACCCTGCTGCCCAACGAAAGCTTCCAGTTCAGCGCCGAAACCTCTCCGACCTCGCGTCCCGAAATCGCCGAGGCTGCCCTGCCTGCAGGCGAAGCCGAGCGCATCATCCAGGCCCTGGAGCGCGGCGAAAGCATCGACGACCAGGTCGACCCCACTGCTGCCGGTCTCGAAGGCGGTGCCGGCGGCGTTGGTAATGGTTTCGTGCGGTTGCTGCGGATCGTCGAAGGAACTGAGAACACATCGTTTGAAATTGCGTCCACAGCATCTGCACCCCAGAGGCTTTTCGATGAAACCGAAGGCGTGGCTGCGGTTGCTGCCAATGTAGCCCCCTCTCCCGTAGAAGGCGTCACCAACACTCCACCGGTCACGAATCCGGATACGGTTACGGTCGACGAAGACTCACCAGTGACGGTCGATGTACTGGCGAACGACACGGATGCAGACGGCAATGTCCTGACCGTGGACTCCGCATCGGCATCCAACGGCACCGTCGTGGTGAATCCCGATGGGACGATCACCTACACGCCGAATCCGGACTTCAGCGGCTCGGACAGCATCACCTATACGGTAAGCGACGGCCAGGATGGCGTCACGACGGCCACGGTGGACGTCACCGTCACCCCGGTGAACGACCCGGCCATCATTGGCGGTCAGAACACAGGGGGAGTGACGGAGGATGTCGCCGTCTCCGCCGGCCTGATCAGCACCTCCGGTACGCTCATGGTCTCCGACCCGGATGCCGGCGAGGCGGCCTTCATTCCGGCAACGCTTGCCGGAGCCTACGGCAGCCTCACGATCGACGCGTCCGGCAACTGGAGCTATAGCGCAACCAACAGCAACCCGGCGATCCAGGCGCTCGGCACCGGCGATACGCTGACCGACTCGATCACAGTCGCCACCGCCGACGGCACCCCCCAGAACGTCACCATCACCATCACCGGTACCAATGACATCCCGGCAGTCTCCAGCGGAACCGGCACGGTGACTGAGGATGCGGTCCTCTCCACGTCCGGAACGCTGTCGGTCGCCGATGCGGACAGCGGCGAGTCGGCCTTCCAGCCGCAAACCACTTCCGGCACCTACGGCAGCTTCACGATCAACGCGGCAGGCGCCTGGAGCTATACCCTCAGCAACGGCTCGCCTGCGGTCCAGGCACTGGCCAACGGCGATGCGATGACCGAGACTTTCACGGTGCTGACTGCCGATGGCACGCCGACACCCGTGACGATCACGGTCAACGGCAGCAACGAAACTTTCGCCGGCGACACCAGCGGATCGGTGCAGGAGGATACGGCGATCGCCGCCAGCGGAGTGCTCACCACCAGTGGCGGCGCCAGCTTCGTGGACACCACTGCGGTCGGGACCTATGGCAGCTTCAACATCGACACCGCCGGCAACTGGACCTACACCCTCAACAATGCGGCAGCCAGTGTCCAGGAACTCACCACCGCAGACACCCGCACCGAGATATTCACGGTCAGCCTCAACGACGGCACCTCCGGCAATCTGGTGATCTCGGTGCTGGGGTTGGACGACATGGCCATCATTGCCGGACAGAACACGGGGGCGGTGACGGAGGATGTCGCTGTCTCCGCCGGTCTGATCAACACGTCCGGTACGCTCACGGTCACCGATCCGGATGCGGGCGAGGCGGTATTTACCCCGGCGACGCTCGCCGGCGCCTACGGCAGCCTCACAATCGATGCCTCCGGCAACTGGACCTATAGCGCAGCCAACAGCAATCCGGCGATTCAGGCGCTCGGCGCTGGCGGCACATTGACCGACTCGATCACGGTCGCCACCGCCGACGGCACCACCCAGCTCATCACCGTGACCATGACCGGCACCGATGACGCCACCGTGATCGCCGGCACCTCCACCGCGGCGATCACCGAATCCAACGCCGTGCAGTCGGCCTCGGGCACGCTCACCGCCACCGATCCCGACAGCGCCGCCGCCTTCGTTGCGCAGACCAACGTCGCAGGCTCCAACGGCTACGGGGTTTTCAGCATCAACGCCGCAG
>JAJYXG010000088.1:0-18084 GCA_021791095.1 Pseudomonadota bacterium | reverse complement strand
TCCAACGCCGTGCAGTCGGCCTCGGGCACGCTCACCGCCACCGATCCCGACAGCGCCGCCGCCTTCGTTGCGCAGACCAACGTCGCAGGCTCCAACGGCTACGGGGTTTTCAGCATCAACGCCGCAGGCGCCTGGACCTACACGATGGGCTCGGCCCACAACGAGTTCGTCGCCGGCACCGACTACACCGACTCGATCACGGTCGAAACCGCCGACGGCACCACCCAGCTCATCACCGTGACGCTCACCGGCACCGATGACGCCACCGTGATCGCCGGCACCAGCACCGCGGCGATCACCGAGTCCAACGCCGTGCAGTCGGCCTCGGGCACGCTCACCGCCACCGATCCCGACAGCGCCGCCGCCTTCGTTGCGCAGACCAACGTCGCAGGCTCCAACGGCTACGGGGTTTTCAGCATCAACGCCGCAGGCGCCTGGACCTACACGATGGGCTCGGCCCACAACGAGTTCGTCGCCGGCACCGACTACACCGACTCGATCACGGTCGAAACCGCCGACGGCACCACCCAGCTCATCACCGTGACCATGACCGGCACAAACGATGCCCCTGTTTGCGTTACAGACAGTTTTGTCGTGACTGAGGGTACGGCAGCCCTTCTGGGCAATGTGCTGGCAAACGACACGGATGCCGACAGCCCGGTCCTGACGGTTGCACAGTTTGCGATAAACAGCTCCGGTGCTGGCGCCACTGCGGCTAATGGCACGAACTCGATTGTTACGGCGCTTGGTGGCACTGTCGTGATGAATGCAGATGGCACCTATACCTATACGGCGCCCGCGCATAATCATTCCCTCGCCTCAGTCGACAGCTTTGCCTATCGAGCATCGGATGGAACAGCTGTTTCCAGCTGGACAACCGTTACCGTAAATATTGCAGACACCACGCCCATTGCGAACGACGATGTGAACAGCCTGGCTGGCGGCAGCAGCGTCAGCGGCAATGTCATCACAGGCGCTGGCGATACAGTCGGTGGCGGCGCAGACGTATTGGGTGCCGACGCTGTTTCGGTGACTAGCGTGTCCGTCACGCAAGGCACTGTGGTTTCCAATACCGTGGGTGCTGGAAACGTACGCACCATCGTCACCAGCAATGGCACATTGGTCATCGATCAGGACGATGGCAGCTACACCTACACCAAGGCGCCGGATATCGGGGTCGATGCAGGAGGCAACTACGCCGATGCAAATGCCGCCAAGACTGCTTGGTCGGCCGCAGGGTTCACGTTGTACGGTTACGACAACGAGTCCAATTATGCCAACCCCTATGTCGGCGGTAATCCAGCTAACGGAATCGATACCAACAGGCTGACCGCTACGCAGGCCGGATACGTGAGGTACCGGAACAATATCAATACCAACAATGATGGCTTCGGCACCGAGAATGCCAATGGCAGTTCCAACGACAACCGGATTGAGAACAATGAGCACTTCCTGATCAGCATTGCTACGCTAGCAGATGCGGCAACCATGACATTGACGGACTTGAGTGGATCCGAGACGTCGTACTGGCGCGCCTACGCCGCCGACGGCAGTTTTGTTGCCAGCGGTTCGATCACTGGCAATGGTTCAAACACTGCGGTTGCAACAATCAGCACCTCGTCGCCATTTGCCTATCTGGTACTGTCTTCCACAGGAAGCACCTTCCGTATTGATGGTCTCAGCGTATCACCCACCATCACCGAGCCGGATATCTTTACCTACACCCTTGCCGATGCCGACGGCGACACCACCACGGCCACGCTGACGATCAATCCAGGCCTGGCACCCGTCATTGATCTGGATGCCTCGGGCACAGGCAACGGCTTTGCCGCCAACTTTACTCAGGGCGGTGCGGCGGTTGCGATTGCGGATACCGACATCAGCATTGCCGATGCCGACTCAAGCAATATCACCCAGGCCACCATCACGCTGAGCAACGCTCTGGCGGGGGATGTGCTGGCTGTGGGCACGCTGCCCGGCGGCATCACGGCGTCTGTAGCGGGCAATGTGGTGACCTTGACGGGTTCAGCGACACTGGCCGATTACCAGACGGCGATTCGTGCGGTCACATTCAGTACAAGCAGCACAAATACCACGCCCCGGGCTATCGATGTCGTGGTGACAGATGACACGAATCACAGCAACACGGCCACTGCCACGGTGTCGATTTCCCTGTTGAGCGCGCCCGTGATTGATCTGGACATATCGGGGGCTGGCACCGGCTTTGCCGCGACCTATATTGAAAGCGGTATTGCCGTGTCCATTGCAGATACTGACATCAGCATCACCGATATTGATTCAAGCAACATCACTGGCGCGACCATCACACTGACCAATGCGCAGGCCGGTGATGTGTTGGCCGTTGGCACACTTCCAGTCGGCATCACTTCGAGCATTGTTGGCAATGTCGTGACCCTGTCCGGCACCAGTTCGCTTGCCGGTTATCAGGCAGCGATCCAGGCCGTTACTTTTGCGAACACGGCTGCCGACCTAAGCAATACCCTCCGCGTGATCGAAGTGGTGGTAAGCGACGGCACAAGCAACAGCAACGCGGCCACTGCCACCATCACGGTCGTGCCTAACGCGCCGGAAATCATCATGCCTGCGTCCTTGTCCGGGCTGAACATAGGCACCGCAAGCGCGGCCATCACGACCGCTGCGGGAATTTCACAGGCCAATGTGGAGTCCGCACTGGGCCTGCCTGCCGGCGCACTGGACAACCGTTTTGATCCGCCAGTTGGCGGAGCAAACGACCCTGGTTTTGTCGACGTGTTTGACGGCGGATTTACGAATTATTCGCTCTCTCTCGGTGCCGGCAATCAGATCGAATTCGACTGGAGTTTCTTCAATGGCGAGGACACTCTCAGTGAGATCAATACTGGATTTAACGATGTCGCCGTGCTTGCCATCACCGATCCGAATGGCGTGCTCAGCTACCAGCTTCTCTCCTCATCGGAGCAGACAGGCGTCAATGTGAATGGCGCGGCTGCGGATGCAAGCGGCACGTATAGCTACACCGCGACTGCGCAAGGCGATTATCAATTTTCCTGGCTGATACTCAATTCGCGTGATGGCGGCAAGGAGTCCCAGCTTTCTGTGGGCGCGCCCAAACTGTTCGTGAATGGCAACAGCTACGGCACACCCATTGCCTTCCCGATCCATGTGCAACCACAGGGTTTCGCAACCCTTGGGCTGATTACCGTTTCCGGGTTGCCGCTGGCCGGCGCTGGCTTTGGCTTCATCGGATCAAACGGTGCCAGTGTCGGGACGGATCTCGGCGGCGGTTCCTGGAGCTTTACCGAGGCAGAGCTTCACGGTCTGCAGCTTTTGACGCCGCCAGACTATGTGGGAACGATCAATCTGACCGTTTCAGCAGTCGCCACCGAAAATGGTGTCGACGCCGTCACGACCCAGAATGTTTCCGTGCTTGTCGATGCGACAACCGTCAACATTATGGGGACGCAAACCGGTCAAACCCTGACTGGGACAGCGGCCAACGAGCTGATCGACGGTCTGGCCGGCAACGATACCCTCGCTGGCGGCGCCGGCAGCGACATCCTCAACGGCGGCGCCGGCAACGACGTCCTCAACGGCGGGACGGGCAACGACGTCCTCAACGGCGGGACAGGCACCGATACGCTTGATGGGGCGGATGGAAACGACATCCTGATCGGCGGTGCCGGCAACGACATCCTGACCGGTGGCCTGGGAGCGGATGTATTCCAGTGGTCGCTGGCAGATGCCGGCACTGCAGGCACACCGGCAGACGATGTCATCACCGATTTTGATGCTGCAACCAGCAGTGACAAGCTTGATCTGCGCGATTTGCTGCAAGCCGAAACGGCAGGCACCCTGACGAACTACCTCCATTTCGAGCAGTCCGGAACCGATACGGTGATCCAGATCAGCAGCGCAGGCGGATTCACGGGTGGCGCGTATAGCGCTGGCGCTACCGACCAAACGATCACGCTGAACGGGATCGATCTGGTCGGGACGTACGGGACGGACGCGAATATCATCCAGAACCTCCTGAATCAGGGCAAACTGATTACGGATTGATCGTCAGCCCGAATAAAGGAACGGCCTATGCCTTATGTCACGCGCGACGAACAGGGTCGCATTGCCACGGTGAGTCTGGAGCCGATCGACGGCTCGGTCGAGGTACCGGACAGCTCGCCCGAATTGATCGACTTCATGGGCAGGATGGGGCTGGAACACGGCACGCTGCTTCAGTCGGACTTGCGGCTGGTGCGGGTGCTGGAGGACCTGATCGATCTGCTGATCGACCGCGATGTCATTCGATTCACCGACCTGCCGCTTCCCGCGCAGGAAAAACTGATGGAACGTCGTTCGATGCGTCAGTCGCTGGGTGCGCTCAACCTGCTCGGCGGGGCCAACGAAACCATCTGAAACCCCGACCGGTTCTTCTTAGCCAAGCACGATACCCGGCCCGGTCATACCCTTGAAGCCAAGCTCTTTCAGACACTTGGCTTCGCGCTGATTCAGGACGCCCTCGGCGATGGTCATCATGCCCATGGTGTGCGCGATGGTGCACACGCCACGCAGGAAAGTCTGGTTGCCCAGGCTCTGATCGATGTCGCGAATGATCGCGCTGTCGATCTTCAGGTAATCGAGTCCCACGTCGTACAGTTCGCCCACATGGCAAATCTGGTTGCCGACGTGTTCGAGGCCGATCTTGCAGCCTAGCGACTTGAGCGTGTCGCAGAACACGCGGAATTCCCTGGCGTGACGGTAGGCGACGAACTCGGGAATGTCGATCCAGAGTTTCTGCGCCATCTGCGGATTACGCTTGAGCGCCTGGTAATAGCGCGCTGTCAGCAGCGGATCGCACACTGACTGGGCTGACACGTTGATGCACACGGGGCCCTCGTTTGTTTCCATCCAGGCAAGAGCGTAGTCGAACACCGCCTCGTCGATGCGCTCGGTCAGGCCCAGCCGGCTGGCCCACGGCATGAACTCCTGGGCAGACATCCACAGGGAGCTCTGGATGATCTGCATGCGTGCGGGCGCTTCGTAGTGGATCAATTCGCCCTGCCCGTTCAGCACCGGGTAGGTCGCAAACTGGACTCGCTTCAGGTTCAAAGCGGTCTCGATCAGCACTTGCCATGCAGCGACCAGGCTGGCCGCAGGTTTCCACTCGACATGGGGTTCGCCCGCCTCAACCGCGCTGCCGCCCTCCTGCTCGGCGCGGCTCAATGCCATGTCGGCACGCGACAACACCTGGGATATTGCATCGCCATGGCGATACACGGCCGCTCCCAGCAGGATTGCGTGTTCCTCGGCTGCGCTCGGATCATTGATCGACAACAGGGTGCGCGCAGAAATTCGCTGCGCCAATTCTTCGACCGCATCCACGTCGGGAGCGAGCACGGAAAAATCAGCGCCATTCAATCGGCCGATCAGACAGGGCTCGTCGGGGCAGCACTCCTGCAACGCGCCGGCTACGCGTTTCAGCAGGGTGTCGGTCGTTTCACGCCCCAACGACTTGTTCATCTTGATGAGATCGGGAAGACGCAGAATGAACAATGCACCGCTCGGGGCCGAGTTTTCGTCCTCCAGGGCAACCTGGACTTTCTTCAGGAAGTGCTCACGGTTCAACAGGCCGGTCAGCGCATCGTGCTGGGCGGCGCGCCGCAACTGTTCCAGCCGCGCGGACTCTTCTTCCAGCATGCTGCGCACCTGCCCAGACAGCGCATTCATGGCCCGCACCACACTGCGAAATTCCCGCGTTCGCGGCTCGGTGATGGTGATGAAGCGACGCGCGCCGATGGCTTCGGCCTGCTTGACCACCTCGCTCAGCGGGCGCGTGATGGAACGCAAAATCAAGGTGCCGATCACGCCGCACAACAGCGCGCTTGCCAGGAACCAGCCCAGCAGCCTGCGGTTGCCCTGCCACAACGCCTGGTAGGCAAAGCCGTTATGGCTGATCACCGTCAGCGTGCCGTACTGGCGCCAGCCATCCTGTACCTGGGCGATGCCGGGCTCGGTGCGCAACGGGATCAGCCTGACGAACCAGCCAGGCGCCGTGTCCGTACCCGCATCGCTCACCCGCTCCACCATCACCTTGCCGGACGGCGAGGCAAGCTTGATCTGTTTGTAATGCCCGATATCGAATTGCGCCGAAAGCAGCAACTCGATCAGGACAGGATCCTTCTCGATCTGCGACATCGACAGGGCAAGCGAATTCGCATTGTCGATATTTTTCAGCCGCAGCTGATCTTCAAGATAGCTTTTTGCCGACAATGCGCTGATCAGAAAACTGATTCCGAACGCGATGGTCATGATTGCCGTGATGGCGATCCAGAGTTGCTTGGTGAGTGTCATGACATGTCCCTGTGCATGAGATATTTCAATCGATTCCTTCTTCCCGCATCCTGGCAAGCACCGACTGCCATTTTGAAAGGCGTTGCGTAGCACTGGCCGTACGCGGGCCGGCCCCCCCCACCCACAGTCCTTCGGCGTTGAAGCCGAAGATCGTGATCAGATCAGCGCGACGGGATGCGGGTCGTATATCCGAAATCAGGTTATCCAGCACCAGCGGCTCGTCGCCTGGGGCCGGATAATAGCTCAGGACCATATGAGCCTGGACCAGGGTGCTTTGCGGCCCGCCTATGCGGGCCTTGACGTAGGTCAGCCGCAGTTTCTCGGTCGGGATGCCCAGCAGCTTCAGCGTCACGTATTTGGCAATCGCAAAATCCTCGCAGTCCCCCCGTCCGCGCCCCAGTGTTTCGAGCGGCGTCGCCCAGTAATCCTGCGATCCCCAGATATCGCTGTCTTCCCCAAAACGGGTTCTTCGATTGAAGAAATCATTGACCTGTTTCAGCTTGATCGCATCGGGCTGAGTGGCAGCCCGGGTCAGCAAATCACGCCAGCCCGCCACCGAGGCAGCCCCGGCGTTTCCGTAACGCTGGCCGGCCAGCAACAGCATGCGGTCGATTTCAATACCGGCAACAGCAAGGCTCAGGCTGAAAGCCAGCAGGAAAATCGACTTGATCAAGCCAATTCTTGCCAGAAACTGTCGATAATTCAGCATTGAGCAGCGAGTCAATCGGGTCGTCCTTGGGGCGTGTCAGCTGTGAACCTGATTGAAAAACGTCACTCGCCTCTGACTGACAGCGATTGCCATCACCCGCCACCACGACATGCTTGATTCACTGGATAGTCTCAAAACACTTTCCCGGATTGAAGTGAAGCTGCAAGAGCCTGCAATTAAAAATGTCGACAGCAAGGCTGGTATAAATTTTGCTGTCAGAATGCCGTATTGCTCCACTTACAAGTTATCGGACGTGTTCCGAGAGGCTGAAGGAATGCCAAAGAGAAAAATTGTGCTGTTTTTGTCGGTGATGAGCCTGCTCCCGGCGGTTGCCTGGGCGCAAACGCCCGTCACGCTGCAGGATGCCGTCAGGAAAGCTATCGTTAGCAACCCCGAAGTTCAGGCCCGCTGGCATACGTTCCTTTCCTCCCGGCATGAACAGGATGTTGCCCGCGGCGGCTATTTCCCGCGAGTTGATCTCAGCACGGGCGTCGGTCGGGAAAGCCTGACCCAGCCCAACCTGCCGACGACCAAGTATACCCGTCGGGATGCGGCGCTGACCTTGAGTCAGATGATCTACGATGGCTTTGCCACGCGCGACGAGGTTGCCCGATTGGCCTACGCCAAGCTGGTGCGTTATTACGAAGTCCTCGACGCATCGGAATCGATCGCTCTGGAAGCTGCACAAGCCTATATGGACGTGCTGCGCTATCGCGAATTGTCGACCCTGGCGCAGGAAAACTTTGCCCAGCACGACCAGGTATTCAAGCAGATCCAGGAACGTGTTCAGGCCGGCGTGGGCCGGCGGGTCGACCTCGAACAGGCAGGTGGCCGCCTTGCCCTGGCGCAGTCGAACATGCTCACCGAGGCCAGCAACCTGCACGATGTCAGCGCGCGCTACCTGCGGGTTGTGGGCGAGCTCCCGCCGGGCGAGATGATCGCGCCCGGACTGCTCAAACAGGGCATTCCCCCCAGCGTCGAAGAAGCCTTGATGCTGGCCTATCAGGGCAGTCCGGCCTTCAACGCCGCAATCGAGAACGTGCGCGCCGCGCAGGCCGAAGCGCGCGGCCGCCAGGCCAACTTCCAGCCGCGCATCGACCTGCGCGCCAGCCAGGGTGTGTCCTACAACGACAATGGGGTAGCAGGACGACGCGACGACAAGGTGGTCGAGCTGGTGCTGAACTACAACCTGTTCAAGGGTGGCTCCGATCGCGCCCTGGCGAACCAGTATGCCGAGCGACTGGCGCAATCGAAGGAACTGCGCGACAAGGCCTGCCGCGATCTCCGCCAGACGTTGTCCATCGCCTTCAACGACATTCACAACCTGTCGCGTCAGTTGGGTTTTCTGGACCAGCACCAGTTGGCCATCGAAAAAGCCCGCGAAGCCTATCGCAAGCAGTTCGACATCGGCCAGCGCACCCTGCTCGACCTGCTCGACACCGAAAACGAATACTTCCAGGCACGCCGCGCCTACGTGAACGCCACCTACGAGCACGCCATCGCCCACGCGCGCACCCTGGCGGGCATGGGCAGGCTGCTGTCCACCCTGCAGGTCGGCCGCGACGGACTGCCCAGCCCGCAGGAACTCGGTCAGGACCGGCAGGACGTCGACCCCGCCAGCCAGTGCCCTGCGGTCGCGCCGCTGGCGGCAGCCGCCGCCGGCGTGGATCTGACTCCACGCACGACCGAAGCAGCCCCGGTCAAATTGCCCGAGCCGTCACCGCAGTCGGCGGCACCACCCCCCGAAACCGTCCAGCAGGCGCTTACCGGGTGGGCGGCGGCCTGGTCGGCAAAGGACTTTCCGCGTTATCGGGATTACTACGCCCAAAGCTTTACTCCCGAAAACGGCCGCACGCTGGAGCAATGGGCCAGCGATCGCGCCGCGCTCTTCGCCAGGCACGGCGACATCACCATCGGCATCAACGACATGACGGTGGATGCGTCGACCCCTGATATATCCGTGACCCAGTTCCTGCAGTCGTACGCTTCGCCGAACTACAGCGACGTAACTGCCAAGCGCATCGAATGGGTCCGCGAGGACAACCGCTGGAAAATCCAGCGCGAACAACCCGTGGGCATACCGAAGGTGTCGCTGCCGCAACGAGTGAAAACCAGTTCCAGGTAACGCCGCACGACAAAACCTCGGAATGGGGCCCGGAATTGGCACGGCAATGCCGTGCCGTTACGCGGCAAGTGGCGGGAAATAGCTTAAAATTGCGGCTTGCTTCGTATCTCCCCGCCTCACCCAATGGAATCCACCGCAACCGCACCGGCCCAGGCCGGCGCTTCGTCTTTGGCGCGCGACGTCAAAAAGCGCCGCACCTTCGCCATCATCTCGCACCCCGACGCGGGTAAAACCACGCTGACCGAAAAGCTGCTGCTGTTCGGCGGCGCCATCCAGATGGCCGGCACGGTCAAGGCGCGCAAAAGCGGGCGCTACGCCACCTCCGACTGGATGGAGGTCGAGCGCGAGCGCGGCATTTCGGTGGCAAGCTCGGTGATGCAGTTCTCCCACGGCGACTGCGTCTTCAACCTGCTCGACACCCCCGGCCACAAGGATTTCTCGGAAGACACCTACCGCGTGCTGACCGCGGTGGACGCCGCCATCATGGTGGTCGACGCCGCCAAGGGCGTGGAAGAGCAGACCATCAAGCTGCTGGAAGTGTGCCGCCTGCGCGACACCCCCATCATCACCTTCATCAACAAGATGGACCGTGAGGTGCGCGAGCCGCTGGAGTTGCTGGACGAGATCGAATCGATCCTGAAAATCCACTGCGCGCCGGTGACCTGGCCGATCGGCATGGGCAAGCGCTTCCAGGGCGTGTATCACCTGATCAACGACGAGATCCTGCGCTTCAAGGCCGGCGAGGAAAACGCCGACCAGCAGTTCGAGTCGCTGCAGGGCCTGGGCGACGCCGCCCTGAAGGAGCGCTTTCCGCTGGAAGCCGACACGCTGCTGTCGGAGATCGAACTGGTGCGCGGCGCCGGTGCGACCTTCCATCTCGATGACTTTCTCAAGGGCAGGCAGACGCCGGTGTTCTTCGGCTCCGGGATCAACAACTTCGGCGTGCGCGAAGTACTGCGCGCGCTGGCCGACTGGGCGCCGCCGCCGCAACCGCGCGAGGCGGTCGAGCGCGTGGTCGACCCCACCGAGCCCAAGTTCACCGGCTTCGTGTTCAAGATCCAGGCCAACATGGACCCGCAGCACCGCGACCGCATCGCGTTCTTCCGCGTCTGCTCCGGCCGCTACACGCCCAACATGAAAGTGCGCCACCGCCGCACCGGCAAGGACATGAAGATCGCCAACGCCGTGGTCTTCATGGCCAACGAGCGCACCCGCATGGAAGACGCGGTGGCCGGCGACATCATCGGCATCCACAACCACGGCCAGCTGCACATCGGCGACACCCTCACCGAAGGCGAGGCCCTGCAGTACAAGGGCATCCCCTACTTCGCCCCCGAACTGTTCAGCCGCCCGCGCCTGCGCGATCCGCTGCGCGCCAAGCAGCTGAACAAGGGGCTATTGGAACTGGGCGAGGAAGGCGCGGTGCAGGTGTTCGAACCCTTCGCCGACAACACGCTCCTGATCGGCGCCGTCGGCCAGCTGCAGTTCGAAGTCGTCGCCCATCGCCTGAAAACCGAATACGGCGTCGACGCCAGCTTCGAAAACGCCGGCATCTACACCGCGCGCTGGGTCACCTGCCCGGACGCCCAGCACCTCGCCGAATTCACCAAGGCCAACACGCTGAAGCTGGCGAAGGACGTCGACGGCAACCTGGTGTATCTGGCGGATACGCGGGTGAATTTATCGCTGGCGCAGGAACGCTGGCCCAAGGTCGCGTTCCACGATACGCGGGAGCATGGGCAGGTGATGGGTTAGGGCCTGGAGGGAAACGAAAACCCTATTGTTATCGGGCGGCCAGGAATCGAGCAATGGGTTGGATCTAAGCATCAAGCTTTGAAGCGATGAGTTCCCTCGCAAACTCAGTTGTGGCTCTAACATCATTTAGCTCGAACTCATCCCACTGTGCATGGCTCGCCTTTGTTCGAACGTGGGCAGCAACGCGAGCGCGTTTGGCCTTTATAGCAGTTAACTCACCACGTTTTGTAAGCGACGATATCAAATCATCAAGCTTGATACCTTTCTCTGGTTCTCCGAGCTTGCGACAAAGTCTTCGTAGGGAATCTTCAAATACAACCCCTGAAATTACGCCAGCCTCATTCTTGCGTCCTTCAGTGGCGTAAGAATCTGCGTGATCCAAGAAGTCATCGAATATCTCGGCACGAGCTCGATCCGCTATCGAAGAAATCAAGCCAGCCTTTGCGTCAAAAACGAGTCCCATAAGCAATGCGGCCATTTCGCCCACAGCTTGATTGATCGCGTATCCATGATCTTGGGCCATCAGCGCGTCAGCATGCCTTCTATAAGCGTTATCAGGAACGGCGCAAAGGCGTTGGACGACGTTTGTAGCCGAAACTAGCCAAGCGGCGCATTTTTGTCTTTGTTGCTCAGATTTGACCTGGTTGTACTCGTCCCCGGAAGCAAGTTGGACAGACTCAGTGATCAAGTCATCGATTCTCGCCACAATTGTGTCTTCAATCGGCATTTAGCATGTCCTTAGGCATTTAGAACTAAAGGGGCCAGTGTCAGATTTCTGAGCAACTGCTCTTTGCGCCAACTCAGCTTTCCCTGAAAAATCGGATCGCCTCGTCAAGTCGATGCACGGGATGGATTTCCATCCCGGCGATCTTCTGCTTGGGCTGGTTGGCGGCGGGCACGATGGCCTGGGTGAAGCCGAGCTTGGCGGCTTCCTTGAGGCGTTCCTGGCCGCGCTGCACCGGGCGGATTTCGCCGGCGAGGCCGACTTCGCCGAACATCACCAGCTTGTCGGGCAGCGGCTGGCTTCTTAGCGAGGACACGATGGCGGCGAGCACCGCGAGGTCGGCAGCGGGCTCGCTGATCTTCACCCCGCCCACTGCGTTGACGAACACATCCTGATCGAAGCAGGCGATGCCTGCATGGCGGTGCAGCACGGCGAGCAGCATGGCGAGCCGGTTCTGCTCCAGGCCGACGGAGAGGCGGCGCGGGCTCGGCGCATGGCTGGCATCGACCAGCGCCTGGATTTCCACCAGCAGCGGCCGCGTGCCTTCCTGCGTCACCAGCACGCACGAACCGGGCACCGGCTCGCCGTGGCGCGACAGGAAGATGGCCGAGGGATTCGACACGCCCTTGAGGCCCTTCTCGGTCATGGCGAACACGCCGATTTCGTTGACTGCGCCGAAGCGGTTCTTGAATGCGCGCACCAGTCGGAAGGACGATCCGGTGTCGCCCTCGAAATACAGCACGGTGTCGACGATGTGCTCGAGCACGCGCGGACCGGCGATGGCGCCTTCCTTGGTGACGTGCCCCACCAGGATGATCGCGGTGCCGGTCTGCTTGGCGTGGCGCGTCAGCTGCGCTGCGCATTCGCGCACCTGCGCCACCGAGCCGGGGGCGGAGGTCAGCGCTTCGGAATACACGGTCTGGATCGAGTCGATCACGGCGACGTCGGGCTTCAGATCGGTGAGTTGCGCGAGGATGGCTTCGAGGCGGATTTCCGGCAGCACCGGCAGGTTGGTTTCGGGAAGGCTAAGACGCCGCGCGCGCAGCGCCACCTGGCGTGCCGATTCCTCGCCGCTGACGTAAAGCGTCTTGAGGCGGCCTGAGAGGCCCGCCATGGCTTGCAGCAGCAGGGTCGATTTGCCGATGCCGGGGTCGCCGCCGATCAGCGTCACCCCGCCCGGCACCAGGCCACCGCCCAGCACGCGGTCGAGCTCGCCGATGTCGGTGGCGATACGCGACTCCTCGCTCCCCTCCACCTCGTGCAGCATCTGGACGGTACTGGTCGCAGCCAGTGCCTGATAGCGCGGCTTGGCCGACTCGGCGATGGTTTCGACCAGCGTGTTCCAGGCGTTGCAGGCCGGGCACTGGCCCTGCCACTTGGGCGACTGCCCGCCGCATTCGGTGCAGGTGTAGATCGTCTTGGTTTTGGCCACTAGCGCATCAGGCCGGAAACACGCCGGTCGAAAGATAGCGGTCGCCGCGATCGCAGACGATGGAGACGATGACGGCGTTCTCGACTTCCTTCGACAGCTGCAGCGCCGCCCACAGCGCGCCGCCGGAGGAGATGCCGGCGAAGATGCCTTCCTCGCGCGCCAGCCGGCGCGTGGTTTCCTCGGCGTCTTCCTGGCTGACGTAGATCATGCGATCGACGCGGCTGGGATCGCAGATCTTCGGCACGTATTCTTCCGGCCATTTGCGGATGCCGGGGATCTGCGCGCCCTCGGTGGGCTGCACGCCGATGATCTGGATATTGGGATTCTGTTCCTTGAGGTAGCGCGAGCAGCCCATGATGGTGCCGGTGGTGCCCATGCTGGAAACGAAATGGGTGATCTTGCCCTCGGTGTCGCGCCAGATTTCCGGGCCGGTGGTGCGGTAGTGCGCCTCCGGATTGTCGGGGTTGGCGAACTGGTCGAGAATCTTGCCGATGCCCTGCTTCTCCATCGCCACCGCCAGGTCGCGCGCGCCTTCCATGCCCGCTTCCTTGCTCACCAGCTGCAGTTCGGCGCCGAAGGCGCGCATGGTCTGGCGCCGCTCGATCGACAGGTGCTCGGGCATGACGAGGATCATCTTGTAGCCGCGCATCGCCGCCGCCATCGCCAGCGCGATGCCGGTATTGCCGCTGGTGGCCTCGATCAGGGTGTCGCCGGGCTTGATCTCGCCGCGCGCCTCGGCGCGCTCGATCATCGACAATGCCGGGCGGTCCTTTACCGAACCCGCCGGGTTGTTGCCTTCGAGCTTGACCAGCACGATGTTCGACGTCGCGCCGGGCATGCGCTTCAGGCGCACCAGCGGGGTGTTGCCGACGCAGTCTTCGATGGTCTTGTACATGCCTTACTGACGTCCAATCGGTAAATAATCGAAGCCCATCTCGCGCATCGCCTGCGGCTCGTACAGATTGCGGCCGTCAAACACCAGCGGCGACTTCAGCAGCGATTTCATGGTATCGAAATTGGGGCTGCGGAACACCTTCCATTCGGTGACGATCAAGAGCGCATCGGCGCCCTTCAACGCATCCATCGGGCTGTCGACCAGCAGGAGGTCGGCACGCTCGCCGTAGATGCGGCGGGTTTCTTCCATCGCCGCCGGGTCGTAGGCCGATACGCTCGCCCCCATCGCCCACAGAGCCTCGAGCATGGTACGGCTGGGTGCCTCGCGCATGTCGTCAGTGTTGGGTTTGAACGCCAAGCCCCACATGGCGAAGCGCTTGCCCTTGAGATCCTTGCCCAGGCGTGCGGTCAGCTTGTTCACCAGGATCTGTTTCTGCGCGTCATTGGCCTCCTCCACCGCGTCGAGCACGCGCAGCGGGATGCCGTTTTCCTGACCGGTGCGGCGCAGCGCCTGCACGTCCTTGGGAAAGCACGATCCGCCGTAGCCGCAGCCGGCATACAGAAAATGGTAGCCGATGCGCGGGTCGGAGCCGATGCCGTGGCGCACCTGCTCGATATCGGCACCCAGTTTTTCGGCCAGCACCGCGAGTTCGTTCATGAAGGAAATGCGCGTCGCCAGCATGGCGTTGGCGGCGTATTTGGTGAGTTCCGCGCTCTTCACGTCCATCACCGTCAGGCGATCATGGTTGCGCTGGAACGGCGCGTACAGCTGGCGCAGCAGCTGGGTGGCGCGCTCGCTGTCGGTGCCGATCACAATGCGGTCGGGTTTCATGAAGTCATCGACCGCTGCGCCCTCCTTGAGGAATTCGGGGTTCGAGGCGACGTTGAATTCAATCGCGACACCGCGTTTTGCAAGCTCTTCCGCGAGCGCCGCCTTCACCTTGTCTGCCGTCCCAACCGGGACGGTCGATTTGTCGACCACCAGCTTGTAGTCCGTCATGTGTCGACCGATGTTGCGTGCGGCAGCTACTACATATTGCAAGTCGGCCGAACCGTCTTCGTCCGGCGGCGTACCGACGGCGATGAACTGGATCTGGCCGAACCGCACCGATTCCTCGATGTCGGTGGTGAAATGCAGCCGGCCCGCGGCGACATTGCGCTTGACCATGTCTTCCAGCCCCGGCTCGTAGATCGGGATACCACCGGCCTTCAACGTTTCGATTTTGGTCGGGTCGACGTCCAGGCACAGCACCTCGTTGCCGACTTCCGCCAGGCAGGTTCCGGTCACCAAGCCCACATAGCCTGTGCCGATCACGGTAATTTTCACTGCGTCTTCTCCCTAAGAATTTTGTATGTCGAACTGAATCTGTTTGAGCGCGGCCAGCGGATCGGCTGCGCCCGTGATCGGGCGTCCGATCACCAGGTCAGTCGCGCCGGCACGCAAGGCTTCCACCGGGGTCATCACACGGCGCTGGTCGCCCGCCTCGGACCCTGCGGGGCGGATGCCCGGCGTCACCAGGCGGAAATCCGCGCCCAGATCGTTGCGCAACATGGACGCCTCATGCGCCGAGCAGACTACGCCATCGAGTTTGCAGGCCTGTGTCAGACGCGCGAGGCGCAGCACCTGGTCGGCAGGTGTGCCAGCGGTCACGCCAACCTCGTCCAGATCCTCGGCACTCATGCTGGTCAGCACCGTCACCGCGATCAGCAGCGGCCGCTGCAGTTTATCCCCGGGCCGCTCACTCGGGGGCAGATCTGCCAGCGACTCCTGTGCAGCCGACATCATGCGGCGCCCGCCCGATGCGTGGACATTCATCATCCACACGCCCAGCCCGGCCGCTGCGCGACACGCCGCCGCCACGGTGTTGGGAATGTCGTGGAATTTCAGGTCCAGGAAAACCTCGAAGCCACGTGCCACCAGCGCTCGCACCAGTTCCGGTCCCGCCACGGTAAACAGTTCCTTGCCCACCTTCAACCGGCACAGCGCCGGATCGAGCCGCTCCACCAGCGCCAATGCGGAAGCCGCATCGGCGTAATCCAGCGCCACAATAATTTTTGTCGAATTCATGCCGCACCCTGCTCTTGAAACCTGCATCCTGAATCGTGCATCTCAGCCTTCCCCCTCGCGCCGCTCGGGGTCGAAGCTGTCCCAGCGTCCGCATGCCGGGCAGCGCCAAAAAAACTGCGTGGCCTTGAACCCGCAACTTCCGCACTGGTAGCGCATCATGCGCTGGCTATGCGACGCCACCAGGCTTTTTTCCACCTGCAGCAATTCGCGCTCGTCGGGCTCGGCATTGATGAGCTGCGCCTCCAGCAGGCGATCCAGCGTGCGCAAGCTGGGGTTGCGGCGCAGTTCCTCGCGTGCCAGCTGGCTGGCGGCCGTCGCACCTTCGGCTTCGGATACCGCGAGATACAGGGCGTTAAACACATCCTGTGACGGTTGTCGGGCATGCAGTGCACGCAACCACTGCACGCCTTCCGTCAGCCGCCCCAGCTGGCGGTAGCTGCCGAAAACGCGGTCGACCACCAGCGCCATGTGCGCCGCGCTCTGCGTTTCGACCAGGCGCCAGTCGGCGATCGCGGCCTCGTGTCGCCCTGCGGACGCGTCCAGGTCGCCTGCCATCAGGTTAGCGCGCACCGACTGGCGGTTGGCCGACAGTGCCTGCTGCAGATGGGAAGCAGCGGCGGCGGGATCGCCCTTCGCCGCGTCCAGCAGCGCCAGTTCGCAATAAAAGTGTGCAATGTCGGCGTTCAAAGGCTTGCTGGTGTCTTTTTCGAGCACGCGTGCAGCATCGATGGCTTTTTGCCAGTCCTTTTCCTGCACGTAGATTTCCAGTAGGAAGGTGCGCGCCAGCCCATGCTGCGAGGTTTCCAGCAACTTGCCGAACACCTGCTCGGCGCGGTCGAGTAGTCCCGCCTTCAGGTAATCCTGCCCGAGTTCGCTCATCGCGCGCAGGCGCTGATCCTCGGCCAGGCCTTCGCGTTCCAGCAGATTCTCGTGCATGCGGATGGCACGGTCGATTTCGCCGCGGCGGCGAAACAAGCCGCCCAGTGCAAAGTGCAGGTCGATGGTTTCAGGTTCAAGCTTGACGACTTCGAGAAAGGCTTCGATCGCCTTGTCGGGTTGCTCGTTGAGCAGGAAATTCAGTCCGCGGAAATAGGAATTGGGCAGCGCACGCGATTCGGTGACCACCTGACGGATGTCGACCCGCGCCGCTAGCCAGCCCAGCACGAAAAACAGGGGAAACGCCAGCAGCCACCAGGACTCGAATTCCATGGCGCGTTATACGACCGGCAGATCGATCTGAGTGATCGTGTCCATTTCAGCCACCTGCGGCTTGCGGCCAAGCTCGCGGCGCAGGCGGAACAGGGTCGGCAGCAAGGCCAGCACCCCGGTCAGCGCACCCAGTATGAACGTCAGCCCCATCATCACGATCAGCGGTGCTTGCCACACATAATTCAGGTAAGAGTAAAACGTGACGCTATGGCTGTTTTTCAGGGCAAAACCCAGCACCAGCAGAAACACCAGCAGTTTCGCCAGCAGGCCCAGATAGTGCGTGAATTTTTTCATGTGTGTATCGCCAGTAAGTTCACCCATTTTACCCGCGCAGCGCCAATCGCCAAAGAAAACGGCGCCTCGCGGCGCCGTCTCTTGAGTCTTGCTGTCCTTGCCTGCTTGTCAGAGCGGAAAATCCACCCGGTCGCGCAACTCCTTGCCCGCCTTGAAGTGAGGCACATACTTGGCCGGCACCTGAACCCGCTCGCCCGACTTGGGATTACGCCCAAGGCGGGCAGGACGGAAGCTCAGGCTGAAGCTGCCGAAACCGCGAATTTCGATCCGCTCGCCGCGCGACAGGTTTTTCGCCAGCGCGTCGAGGATCGTTTTCACCGCCATCTCGATATCCGCAACCGAAAATTGCGAATGCCGCGCTGCGAGTTGAGCAATCAGCTCGGACTTGGTCATGGATTACTCGGCGTTCTTGTTGTCGAGCTTGGCTTTCAGCAGCGCGCCGAGGTTGGTCGAACCGCTGGCAGCCGCTGCGGACTCGGCGGCGAACTTCTTCATCGCGGAATCCTGCTCGGTCATGTCCTTGGCCTTG
>JAJYXG010000018.1:0-9830 GCA_021791095.1 Pseudomonadota bacterium | reverse complement strand
CCACGAGAAAGCGCGTCTGCGGCGTTGCGCCGCTTGGCAAGGGATGGCCCTTGCCGGCGCGACGCGCCTTGCATCCATCGCTTTCTCGCGGCAACGCGGACGCGAAATTAGTGTTAACACGCCCTAGACGCCCATGCCCGAATTCGACCGCCGCAAGAACGACTCGATTCGCCCGCGTATGCGTGACCGCGGCATCTATCTGCTGCCGAACCTGTTCACCACCGGCGCGCTGTTTGCCGGTTTCTACGCCGTGGTGCAGGCGATGAACGGACGCTTCGAGCATGCTGCGGTGGCCATCTTCATTGCCATGGTGCTCGACGGCCTCGACGGCCGGGTCGCCCGCCTGACGCACACCCAGAGCGCCTTCGGCGCCGAATACGACAGCCTGTCCGACATGGTGTCGTTCGGCGTCGCCCCTGCGCTGGTGATCTACGAGTTCGCACTGCAGGGCATGGGCAAGTTCGGCTGGATCGCAGCCTTCGTCTATTGCGCCGGCGCCGCCCTGCGGCTGGCGCGCTTCAACACCCAGCTCGACACCGTCACCGACAAGCGTTTCTTCCAGGGGCTGCCCAGTCCGGCGGCGGCGGCGCTGATCGCCGGCTTCGTCTGGGTGATGGTCGAGTACGGCGTTGCAGGGCAGGATATCCGCTGGCTGGCCGCACTGATCGCACTGTTCGGCGGCTTGACCATGGTCAGCAATTTCCGCTTTTACAGCGGCAAGGAAATCAACCTCAGGAAAAGCGTGCCTTTCTTCGTCATCCTGCTGATCGTGCTGGCCTTCATCCTGGTGTCGACCAGCCCGCCCGAAGTGCTGTTCGGGGTGTTCGTGCTGTACGGCCTGTCGGGCTATGGCGATGCGCTGTGGCAGGTGCTGCACCGCAAAAAAACCTCCCCCTTGCCGGGCCAGCAAAAATAGATACAATTTAGACCATGTCTAATTGGTCCCAGCCGTCCTTCCTCCTCTGCCTGTCGAACCTTCTGTTCGGCAGCCTGCTGCTGCGCGTCGCGCGCACACATTAAATCCCCCTCCCTGCAGTACCCGCGCCGCCAGCCTTACGCGGCAACCCCTTATAATGCGTCGGCCTGACGCCGACCCTCCATGGAGCCTGCCATGAACGACCGTTTGTTTATTTTCGACACCACCTTGCGCGACGGCGAGCAAAGTCCCGGCGCGTCGATGACCAAGGAAGAGAAGCTCCGCATCGCCCGCCAGCTGGAAAAGCTCGGCGTCGACATTATCGAGGCCGGCTTTGCCGCCGCCAGTCCTGGGGACGCCGAAGCAATCCGCACGATTGCCGAAACGATCCAGAACTCGACCATCTGCTCGCTGGCGCGCGCCAACGAGCGCGACATCCACGCGGCGGGGGGCGCGATCAAGCCGGCCAGGTCCGGGCGCATCCACACCTTCATCGCCACCAGCCCGATCCACATGGAAAAGAAGCTGCGCATGCAGCCGGACCAGGTGGTCGAGGCGGCGATCAAGGCCGTGAAGCTTGCGCTCGAATACACCGACGACGTCGAGTTTTCGGCCGAGGATGCGGTGCGCTCCGAGATGGATTTCCTGGTCCGCATTTTCGACGAGGTGATCAAGGCCGGCGCCAGGACGATCAACGTGCCCGACACCGTCGGCTATAGCATTCCGGCCCTGTGGGGCGAGCGCATGAAGCAGCTGATCGAGCGCGTGCCGAATTCGGACAAGGTGATCTGGTCGACCCACTGCCACAACGACCTCGGCATGGCGGTCGCCAACTCGCTCGCCGCCGTGATGAACGGCGCCCGCCAGGTCGAGTGCACCATCAACGGCCTGGGCGAGCGCGCCGGCAACGCCTCGCTGGAAGAGATCGTGATGGCGGTGCGCACCCGCCGCGACGTATTCAACTGCGACACCCGCATCGACGCCACGCAGATCGTGCCGGCCTCGAAGCTCGTCTCCACCATCACCGGCTATCCGGTGCAGCCGAACAAGGCCATCGTCGGCGCCAACGCCTTCGCGCATGAGTCCGGTATTCATCAGGACGGCGTGCTGAAGCACCGCGAGACCTACGAGATCATGCGTGCCGAGGACGTCGGCTGGAACGCCAACCGGCTCACGCTCGGCAAGCTGTCGGGCCGTGCCGCGTTCAAGAGCAAGCTCGCCGAGCTCGGCATCGTGCTCGAGACCGAAGAGGCGCTCAACACCGCGTTCGCCCGCTTCAAGGATCTGGCCGACAAGAAGCGCGAGATCTTCGACGAGGACCTGCAGGCGCTGGTGTCCGACGAGGGCTACGCTACCGAGCACGAACGCTTCAAGATGGTGTCGATGAAGGTCTGCTCCGAGACCGGCGAAGTGCCGCACGCCAAGCTGGTGTTCACCGACGACGGCGCCGAGAAGCGCGCCGAGGGCGACGGCTCGGGTCCGGTCGATGCCGCCTTCAAGGCGCTCGAATCGGTGGTCAACAGCGGCGCCACCCTGCTGCTGTATTCGGTCAACAACATCACCAGCGGCACCGATGCGCAGGGCGAGGTGACCGTGCGCCTGGCGCAGGACGGCCGTGTGGTGAATGGGCAGGGCGCCGACACCGACATCGTCGTGGCGTCGGCCAAGGCCTACCTGCACGCGCTGAACAAGCTGCACAGCAAGCGCGAGCGGGCGCATCCGCAGGTGTGAGTTGGATTGGAACTGAACGAAACGCCCCGCTGGACGGGGCGTTTTTTTATTGCGCGAGCCGCGACGGTGCGCTCAGCTTCGCGTAGTAGATCGCGGCGAAGAAGAACACCACCGACAGCACCACCTCGCCGCCGGCGAGCCACGCCGACAGGCCCTTGTCAGACCACGCGCGCACCACGCCTTCGGTGAAGTAGGCCAGCACCAGCATCGGCGCCCACTGGTAGGTGTAGCGGCGGCCTTTGAGGATGCCCATCAGCGGGAACAGCAGGGGCAGCGCCTTGAACGCCAGCGAGGAGCCGCCGGGACGGATCGGCGCCAGCCACAGCTCCCACGCCAGACACAGGAAGATCAGCGCGATCAGGCTCGCGCTCGCGATATGTTGCAAAGTCTTCATGCGCTCGGCCTCACAGCGGTTCTCACTGGACTAAGTCCCTCGTATCGGCCTCCGGCAGCATTCGCCTTGCCGTCGATCCCGCTGCGCGGGTCCCTCGCCGGGTGGCTCATGCTGCCAGCTTCACTGCGGTTTCGGCGAGCCGCTTGCCGAGGGCGATGCATAGCGCGCGCTCGTCGTCGGTGAGTGGCTTGTCGTCGGCGGGGCCGCCCCAGTGGCTGGCGCCGTAGGGGGTGCCGCCGCTCGCGGTGTGGTTCACTTCCGCCAGGGTGTAGGGCAGGCCGAGGATCAGCATGCCGTGGTGCAGCAGCGGCAGCATCATGCTGGTGAGCGTGGTTTCCTGGCCGCCGTGCAGGCTGGCGGTGGAGGTGAAGCAGGCGGCGGGCTTGCCGACGAGCGCGCCCTTGGCCCACAGTGCGCCGGTGGTGTCGAGAAAATACTTCAGCGGCGCGGCCATGTTGCCGAAGCGGGTGGGCGAGCCGAGCGCGAGGCCGGCGCACTGCTCGAGGTCGGCCAGCTCAACGTAGGGCGCGCCTTCGTCCGGCACCGGCGGCTCGGCCACCTGGGTGCGCGGCGCCACCGGCGGCACGGTGCGCACGCGGGCAGAGGCGCCGGCCACCTGGTTGATGCCGCGCGCGACCAGGTGCGCCATCTCGCGCACGCTGCCGCCGGCGCTGTAATACAGGACAAGAATCTCGGTCATGGCTGTTCGTCTGCAAAAACGGTGAAATCGACCAGATCGAAACCTGGCGTCTGTTCCAGGAGTCGGCCGAAGGTGAGCGTGTACTGGTGCGGCGCCTGCAACACCTCGGCGTCCATGCCGATCTGGTACAGGTGGCGCGGCAGCAGCAGACGATCATTCTGTTTCAGTGTATCCAGACCCGGAACGAACAGCGCCGGTTCCGGGCTCGCCTTGCGGCGGCCGCGCAGGGGGCGTACCCACACCGGCTGGATCGCAGGCGACAGCCGCTCGATGCCGAGTTCGACCTGTCGCGCATCGCGCATGCGGATCCAGCGGATCACGCCCAGCGACCACGTCGCCGCATTGTCGTCACGCAGGGCCAGCGCATCGCCCACCTTCAGGTTCAGCGGGGCATCCGGCGCGCTGCTGAGGGCAAGCCCGGCCGCGCTGTCATTGCTGACCTTCCAGTCGGTGGCATTGACGGCGACCGGCGCAGCGGATATCGGTCCGACGTCATGGATCGGCAGGCTGCCCGCTTCTTCCGCAGCGGGGCGGGGTGCCTGCGGCATCTGGTCCAGCAAGCGGTGGATGGCACTCACGCCGGCCACGAGCTGCACCGTGCTGTCCGGGGTGGCGAAACGCCTGAACGCGCGTTGCTTGCTGGGGTTCCATTGCTTGAGCAGGCGTTTGCACAGCGCCTGGCTGAGTTCGCTTTCCATTCCGGCCGGCAGGCCGATGCGGCGGGGTACTTCGCCGGTGCGCAGGCGAATCTCGGTTTCGTTCAGGTGGCGGCACAGCACATCGGTGTCGAGCCAGAGTACCGAGTCACCCGGGCTGGCCGCGAAATGACCCGGCGGGGTATCGCCATCGGTCCGGATGGCAAAGCTGCGCTCGGAAGCCTGCGCAGTGCCCAGTTGCGCCAACCCGGCAAATTGACCCAGATACAGCCGGGTGTGGATGAGTTCGGCGTAGCTCATGTGGGGCGGGTCGGCCAGCGCGAACAGCAGCGCCTGGCAATAAGCCAGGTTGGCCGGCGTCGCGTCGTCCACCGCGTGGTCGGCCAGGTTCGAGGCCAGGGCAAAGGTGTGGAGCTGGTGCATGTCCTGCCACAGGCCGGCAGGGGGCGACGTGTGGGTCAGGCCGCAGGCAAACTGGATGTCGCGCAGCGCGGCCATCAGCCGTCCGCTGGCTTCGGCCAGGCGGTTGGGGTTGGGGCGGCCGAAGCGCCGCTGGGTCAGTGCCATCAGGGTCTGCTTGTAGCCGATGCTGTGCTCGATGTGCAGTTCGCGCAGCAGCGCGCCGATCTGCCGTTGCTGCGCGTGGGGCGGCACCCCGGATTCGGCGAGCAGCGACACCAGGCTGGCGGCGGCGCGCGCCAGCACCGGGCGGTACAGCGCCAGCAGTGCGTGGCGGTCGTCCGCTCCCAGCGGGTGGCGGTTGAGCGCATACAGGGCCATGACCAGCTGTCTGGCCGTGTCCGCCGGGCTGGCGAAGGGCAGGCGGTCCAGCCATTCCGCGACCGCTTTCGGCCGGGTTTCAACGGTCTGCTTCAGCGCCGCGTCGTTGCCGGGTAGGTTGAAATTGAGCATAGGGTCAGTCGAATACGACGGTCTTGTTGGCGTATACCAGCACGCGGTTGTCGAGGTGCCACTTCACTGCGCGCGACAGCACCACTTTCTCCAGGTCCGCCCCTTTCTTGATCAGGTCGTCGAGGCTGTCGCGGTGCGAGATGCGCGCCACGTCCTGTTCGATGATGGGGCCGTCGTCGAGCGTCTCGGTGACGTAGTGCGCGGTGGCGCCGATCAGCTTCACCCCGCGCTCGAACGCCCGGTGGTAGGGCTTGGCGCCGTGAAACGCGGGCAGGAAGGAATGGTGGATGTTGATGATGCGGTTGGGGAAATGGCGGATGAACTCAGGCGACAGCACCTGCATGTAGCGCGCCAGCACGATGAAGTCGATCTTCTGGTCGCGCAGGATCGCCATCTGCACCTGCTCGGCCTCGTGCTTGGCGTCCTTGTGCACGACCAGGTGCTGGAAAGGCACGTGGTAGGCCTCGGCCAGCCAGCGCGTGTCCTCGTGGTTGCTGAGGATGATCGGCAGCTCGCAGTGCAGTTCGCCGCTCTGGTAGCGGTACAGCAGGTCGGCCAGGCAGTGGTCGAACTTGGAGACGAACACCGCCATGCGCGGCTTGCGGCTCGATTCGGCGAGCCGCCAGGTCATCCCGAAGCGGTCGGCGATCGGCGCGAAGGCGTCGGCGAAGCCGGCCAGGTCGAGGCTGAACTCCGCCAGATCCCATTCCACCCGCATCAGGAACAGCTTCAGCTCGGCGTCCTGGTGCTGGTCCGCGTGCAGGATGTTGGCGTTGTGCTGCAGCAGGAAATCGGCAATGGCTGCGACCAGCCCCTTCTGGTCGGGGCAGGAAATCAGCAGGACAGCGGTAGGGTGCATGGCGGCTTCCGGTGGACCCGGGTTGTGGTTTTTCCTGTAATCATAACCAATATTCCCCTGGCAGCCTTGTGTAACCGGCGCTGCGCCGGCTTGCGTGCGGTGGCGCGCAAAGATTCAGCAGTCTTTGCGCAGGCCGCGCTGTATTCAAACTGGCTAATAAACCGATGTTGAACGCATTCATCGGCCCCATCGGACGTTTCTCCCCGCCAGCCCGCATCCAGCCATGCGTCTGTGCAATATTTAGGCACGCCATCCATCAAAAACTTTGATTTGTCTTGGGATTTTCCGGGCGCTGAAAAAACTCCGTGAAACAACACACATCCGGGTTGACATGACCGGCTGGGCACCTAGAATTTGTACCTGCTCCCCGCTTGCACCACAATATGTTGTGAATAGAACTGTGCACGGGGGCTGGGAAAGCTGTGCATAAGTTGTGTGTATTTGCGTGTGCAGCCCCAGTTTTTCGTCATACCCACCAAGGAGCCCCATCGATGTTGAATGTCGCCACCGAATCTGCTGCGTCCCCCCCCATTCCCCCGCTCGAAACCGCCGAACCGGCCACGATCGACACGCGCTACGCCGACTACAAGATCATCCGTCGCAACGGCGCGGTAGTGGGCTTTGCGCCCAACAAGATCGCGATCGCCGTGACCAAGGCCTTCATCGCGGTGCAGGGCGGGCAGGCAGCGGCGTCGGCGCGCATCCGCGAGCTGGTCGAATCGATCACCAGCCAGGTGACCTCCGCCCTGATGCGGCGCAACCCCAACGGCGGCACCTTCCACATCGAGGACATCCAGGACCAGGTCGAACTGGCCCTGATGCGCTCGGGCGAGCATGAAGTCGCCCGCGCCTACGTGCTTTACCGCGAGAAGCGCGCGCAGGAGCGCGCCGCGCAGAAGGCCGCCGGCGTCCCCGAAGCCACGCTGCACGTGATCGAGGACGGCGTGAAGAAGCCGCTCGACACCGCGCGCCTGGCCGGCCTCCTGGCCGATGCCTGCACCGGCCTCGGCGACAACGTCAAGGCCGAGCCGATCATGCACACTGTGCTGCGCGACCTTTACGACGGCGTGCCGATGGCCGAAGTCGAAAAGGCGCTGGTGCTCGCCGCGCGCTCGATGATCGAGCAGGATCCGGCGTACTCCTTCGTCACCGCGCGCCTGCTGCTGAACTCCATCCGCCACGAAGTGCTGGGCGAGCTGGTGACCCAGGCGCAGATGGGCGAGCGCTACGCCGAGTATTTCCCCGCTTTCATCAAGAAGGGCATCGCCGCCGAACTGCTCGACGAGAAGCTCGGCCAGTTCGACCTCGCGCGCCTGGCGAAAGAGCTCGACGCCGGCCGCGACTACCAGTTCGGCTACCTCGGCCTGCAGACCCTGTACGACCGCTATTTCCTGCACATCGAAGAGTCGCGCATCGAGTTGCCGCAGGCCTTCTTCATGCGCGTGGCGATGGGCCTCGCGATCAACGAAGTCGACCGCGAGTCGCGCGCCATCGAGTTCTACCAGGTGCTGTCCTCGTTCGACTTCATGTCGTCCACCCCGACGCTCTTCAACGCCGGCACCCGCCACAGCCAGCTGTCGTCCTGCTACCTGACCACCGTCACCGACGACCTCGACGGCATCTACCAGGCGATCAAGGAAAACGCCATGCTGCAGAAGTACGCCGGCGGCCTGGGCAACGACTGGACCCCGGTGCGCGCCATGGGCGCCCGCATCAAGGGCACGAATGGTAAATCTCAAGGCGTCGTCCCGTTCCTGAAAGTCGTCAACGACACCGCCGTCGCGGTCAACCAGGGCGGCAAGCGCAAGGGCGCGGTGTGCGCCTACCTCGAGACCTGGCACCTCGACATCGAGGAATTCCTCGACCTGCGCAAGAACACCGGCGACGACCGCCGCCGCACCCACGACATGAACACCGCGAACTGGATTCCGGATCTCTTCATGCAGCGCGTGATGGAAGCCGGCGACTGGACCCTGTTCTCGCCCAACGACGTGCCCGACCTGCACGACCTCTACGGCCGCAAGTTCGCCGAGGCCTACACCGAATACGAGCGCAAGGCCGACCGCGGCGAGATCAAGCTGTTCAAGCGCATCCCCGCGCTGCAGATGTGGCGCAAGATGCTGTCGATGCTGTTCGAGACGGGGCACCCCTGGATCACGTTCAAGGACCCGTGCAACATCCGCAGCCCGCAGCAGCACGTCGGCGTCGTCCACAGTTCCAACCTGTGCACCGAGATCACGCTCAACACCAACGACCACGAAGTCGCCGTGTGCAACCTCGGCTCGGTCAACCTCGTCAATCATCTGAAAGACGGCAAGCTCGATCTGGACAAGCTCAAGGCCACCATCCACACCGCGATGCGCATGCTCGACAACGTGGTCGACGTGAACTACTACGCCGTCGGCAAGGCCCGCAATTCCAACCTCAAGCACCGTCCGGTGGGCCTCGGCATCATGGGCTTCCAGGATGCGCTGCAGGAACTGCGCGTGGCCTACGCGTCGAACGAGGCGGTGGAATTCGCCGACCGCTCGATGGAAGCCGTCGCCTACTACGCCTACTGGGCGTCGACCGAACTGGCGCAGGAGCGCGGCCGCTATTCCAGCTACGAAGGCAGCCTGTGGAGCCGCGGCATCCTGCCGCAGGATTCGCTGAAGCTCCTGGCCGAGGAGCGCGGCGGCTACCTGGAAGTCGACACGAGCAGCACGCTGGACTGGGATTCGCTGCGCGCCCGCATCAGCCAGTACGGCATGCGCAACTCCAACTGCCTGGCGATCGCGCCGACCGCGACCATCGCCAACATCGTCGGCGTCTCCGCGTCGATCGAGCCGACCTATCAAAACATCTACGTCAAATCCAACCTGTCGGGCGAATTCACCGTCGCCAACAAGTACCTGGTCGCCGACCTGAAGAAGCTCGGCCTGTGGGACGAGGTGATGGTCGCCGACATCAAGTACTTCGACGGTTCGCTGGCGAAGATCGACCGCATCCCGGCCGACATCCGCACCCTCTACGCCACCGCGTTCGAGATGGAAACCCACTGGCTGGTGGAATGCGCGTCGCGCCGCCAGAAGTGGATCGACCAGGCGCAGAGCCTCAACATCTACATGGCCGGCGCCTCGGGCAAGAAGCTCGACGAGACCTACAAGCTGGCGTGGATCCGCGGCTTGAAGACCACGTATTACCTGCGCACGCTGGGCGCGACCTCGGCGGAGAAATCCACCGGCAAGGGCGGCGAGCTGAATGCCGTATCGTCGAGCGGCGGTGCCGGGGCGATGAGCAGCGGCAGCAGCAGCGCGATGAGCAAGGCGGCGGCCAACCTGCCGGAGCCGGAGATCGAAGGGCGCGCGTGCACCATGCGGCCGGGGGATCCGGGGTTCGAGGAATGCGAGGCGTGCCAGTAAAGGGGTAGGGGAGAAGAGGCAGCCCGGCCAATGGATGGCTTCGCAATGAGCGAGGGTCCGTTGGCCGGGGGTAGCCCGGCGGCTAGTCACTTTCTTTGTCTCGCCAAAGAAAGTAACCAAAGAAAGGCGACCCCGCTGCGCCACCCCTTCGGGGCGGGCCTCGACTGAACCGAGCCATCGGGGCGGCTGCGCAACTCGCCCTGGCGAGGCGCACAAAACGCGCCTCACTGCGGAGCTCGAACAGTGCTCGCCTTCATCCCC
>JAJYXG010000090.1:0-9973 GCA_021791095.1 Pseudomonadota bacterium | reverse complement strand
TTATATAGCCTTCGCGGCTGGGGGCCACGCGGGCTTCGGCATTGGCGCGCGCCACACGAACCTTCTCGTCGGGCGATTCGGCGACTGGCTTGTCCTCTGGCGAACTCGCCAGCGGCTTCAACTGTTCGGGCAGCGGGAGTGGTTTGGGCATTTCGACCACCTCGATGGGTTTGGGCAATTCCGGCAGCGCGTGCGCCGCGACGGGTTCGTCCAGCGTGATGTCCGGCGGCGGCTTGCCGTGTGTGGCGCAACCACTGACAGTCACCAAGGTGGCGCTCAGGATCAACGGCAAAGCGTAAATACGGATTTGGGTTTTCATGGTTTCTTGGCTCCTTCGATCGCGTCGAGTTCACGGCTCCAGGAAAGGCCGTTCACGTAAATTCCTAGGGGGTTCTTGCGCAGTCGCTCCTCGGTGCGCGGCGGTTGCAGTACGATGGACAGCACAGCCGTCCAGCGCTCGACGCCAGATGGCGAACCGTTCACATAGCTGCGCTCGATCCAGCGCACCTGGAACGAGGATTCGCTGGCGCGCACGACGCTGGTGATCTCGACGGCCGTCGAGGTCTGGCCGATGCGCGCGAACGGATCGTTGGTGCGCGCGTAGTCGTTCAGCGTGGCCGCGCCTTTGTCGGTGGTGTAGTCGTAGGCTTCGAGCCAGTTCTGCCGCACCACGATGGGATCAATCGACAGCGAGCGCACGTCGGTGAGAAAGCGCGCCAGGTGGTAGGCGATCTGCGCATCGTTTGGCTTGTACGGCGTGGCGGCCTCGCCCACCGCGCGTACCTGACCGCCGGTGGCCACCTCGACCACATAAGGCGTGACGATGGACTGCGCCGAGCGCCACACCAGCCCACCCGCCATCAGCAGCGCGAGCGACAGACAGCCGAAGGCCATCAGCCGCCAGTTCTTCGCCTGCACGCGCGCACTGCCGATGCGCTGGTCCCAGACCTGCGCGGCAGCCTGGTAGGGGGTGACGGGCTCGGGCGTTTCCGAGTACCGCACCTGGGGTCGTTTGAATCGCATGAACTGATCTCCGTTAAACTTCCTTAGTGGTTCGAATCGTCGCGCAGGCTCGGGCTGGCACCGCTGCCGCCGTGATCGCCGGAGCGCAGGGTGTGCGCCGCCGTCGTGGCCGCATGGCTCACCTGCTGTTTGCGACGCATTTGTTTGGCCCAGGCGGGCTCTGCCGTTGGGGGCTTGGCTTCGGCTGCATCGGCCGATTCGGTGGAACTCGCTGCCGCCGCAGGCGCAGCAGCGTCCGCGACGAAGTTTGCTACGCGATCCTTGACCGCTTTCGCACCGGCTGCGACGCGCTGGCCGACGGCGCCGGCACCGCTCTTGGCCACATTGGCGACGCCAGCACCAGCGGCACGAACGCCACCGCCACCCGATGCGGCGGCGCCAGCCTGGTAGGCGGTCTTCGCACCGCTGGCCATAGCGCTGCTTGCACGCCCAGCCGATGCAGCGCCACCGATGGCCGCGCGCGCGGCACCCGGCGCCATGCGCGCACCTGCCGCCACCGCTGCGCCGCCTGTGGCGATAGCCGCACCTCCTGCCACCGCCAAACCAGCGGCACCCAGCGCTGTTCCGGCCGCCGCACCCGCGCCGAGCTGCGGTGCACCGGCTACCAGTCCGGTGGCAATTCCCGGCCCGAAGATCCCCAGTCCCAGCATCGCCAGCGAGGCCAGCATGATGGTCAACGCCAGGTCGATGGAGGGTTCGGTGTTGGGCGGCACCTGGAACTGCGCAAACAGTCCCGTACCGATGCCCACAATCACCGCCAGTACCAGCACCTTGATGCCCGATGACACCACGTTGCCCAGCACACGTTCGGCCAGGAACGCCGTCTTGTTCCACAACGCGAAGGGCACCAGCACGAAGCCCGCGAGCGTGGTCAGCTTGAATTCGATCAGCGTGACGAAGAGCTGCACCGCGAGCACGAAGAAGCTCACAATCACCACCAGCCAGGCGAGAAACAGCACGCTGATGACATCAAGGTTCGCGAACACCTCGGGGAAGCCCGTCAGGTCGCTGATTTGCGCCATGATCGGCTGTGCCGCATCGACGCCGACCTTGGCCAATTGGCCCGGCTGCAGCAACTGCGCCTGCGTCAGCGTGGAACCCGACGCCACCAGCCCGAGCCCGGCGAACGAGCGGAACAGGATGCTCGCCAGGCTGTTGAAGTTGCCGATGATGAAAGCGAACGCGCCGACATACAGCGTCTTCTTGATCAGCTTGCCGATCACGTCTTCGCCGCCCATGGCCCAGAACAGCCCGGCCAGGGTCATGTCGATCACCACCAGCGTGGCGGTCAGGAACGCCACTTCGCCACCGAGCAGTCCGAAACCGGAATCGATGTAGCGCGAGAAGACATCGAGGAAGCGGTCGATGACCGACAGGTCGTTCATGGTTCAGTCTTTCGGTGCAGAAGCTGGTGCAGCTGGTGGCACGGGCGTGTACGGCGTGCCGCTGCCCATGAAGCGCCGCCGCATGGCTTCGGCGGCCATGTTGCATAGGGCATCACCCACCTTGTCGTGGTCGGCCTGGCACTGCGCGCGGACTTCCTTCAGGCGCTCCGGATTCGCCATCAGCGATTCGACTGACTCGGCGGGTTCCGGTTTGCCGCACGCGGCCAGCAGCACGGTGCAGGCGGCAGTCATGAGAAGGATTTTCATGATCACGTTTTCTCAATTGCCGTAGTAGTTGACGGTGTACGGCGTATAGGGCGTGCCGCCGCCCTGGAAGCGGCGGCGCACTTCACGGGCACGTTCTTGCACCGCGACCTGCCGTGCTTGTTCCAACGCGGCGGCTCGGTCTTGCGTGATCTGGAGTTGCTGCGCCTGGATGGCTTGCCGGGCTTGCAAGGCGAGCAACTGGTTCGTCGCCTGCGTGGCTTGCAACGCGCCGACCGCCGACTGGCTACTGTTGACGAGGTCGGTCAAGGTCTGCTCGTCGGACGCGAAGTTCTGCACCGCCTGCGACTGCACCTTGGTCGCGGTGCGCAACGCCTCCAATGAGTTGCGCCAGCGTGTGCGCGCATCGGTGGCCATCTGGCTACCCGAGGCGGAGGCGGTGTAGGCATCGGGATAAAGCCGCGCGAACTCGGTTTCCATCTGTGACACATTGAAGGCCAGCCCCTGTGCCTGCTGGATCAACTGGTTCGTCGCGGATAGCGCCGAGCGCAGTTCATTGAGCGCGCTGAAGTTCAGGCCAGTCAGGTTTTTCGCCTGGTTCATCAGCATCTGCGCTTCGTTCTGGAGCTGCCTGATCTGGTTGTTGATCTGTTCCAGTGTGCGCGCAGCGGTCATGATGTTCTGCGTCAGATTTGAGGGGTCGATGACCACCCACGCAGCCTGAGCAGCGGGCATCACGGTCATGAGTACGGTGGCGGCGATGGCAATCAAGGTTTTCTTCATGGCTGCTTCTCCTGAGTAGTGAAGGGGAACGACGGGATCAGATCCGCAGCCCAATCGAGGCCGCGATGGCGCAGCCAGGCGGCTGCGAAGTCCGCAGGCGGCACCGACGCGGAAACGACATCGATGGCGCGCTGATCCTCGGGCTTGGCTGTGCCAGCAAACGCCAGCGTCACCGGCCCGAGGCCAAGGTCGAAGACGCGGTTGCCGAGCCGCGACTGGTAGTAGTAATCGCGCTTGGGCTGTGCGGTTGCCACGATCTCGATCTGCCGCGCGTTGAGGCCGAAGCCTTCATAGATGACGCGAATCTGCGGTTCGGTCGCCTGCGGGTTGGGCAGGAAGATGCGGCTCACGCAGCTCTCGACGATGGCTGGGGCGATGCTGGAATCTTTGATGTCCGCCAGCGACTGTGTGGCGAAGATGACAGAGACGTTCTTCTTGCGCAGCGTCTTCAACCATTGGCGGATGCGCGCGGCGAATACCGGGTCGTCGAGGAACAGCCAGGCTTCATCGAGGATCAATAATGTCGGAGCACCGTCGAGGCGTTCCTCGAAGCGTGCGAACAGGTAGCGCAGTACCGCGAGTGCGGCCGCCTTGCTGTGCATCAGTTCTTCCATCTCGAACGCCTGCACGTCGGCGCAACCGAGCCGATCATGGTCGGCGTCGAGCAGCTTGCCGTGCGCGCCGCCCAGCACATAAGGTTGCAGCGCTTGCCGCAGTGCGTTCGATTGCAGCAGTACCGACAAGCCGGTCAGGGTGCGCTGTTCGAGCGGCGCGCTGGCGAGACTGTTCAGTGCCGACCATACGGACTCCTTCTCGGCCGGTCCGACAACCACGCCTTCGTGAATCAAAAGGCCTTGGACCCAATCGGCCGCCCAGGCGCGATAACCGTCCTGGTCGATGCGGGCCAGCGGCTGGAAGGCGATGGCACCGTCAATACCCAGGTCGTAATGCTCGCCACCCAGCCCAAGCACGGTGGCGCGAATCGAACGTCCCATGTCGAAGGCGAAGATGCGCGAGCCGGCGTAGCGGCGGAATTGCATTGCCAGCGTCGCGAGCAGCACCGATTTGCCCATGCCGATGGGGCCGACCACCAGCGTGTTGCCCACATCGCCGATGTGCGTGACCAGCCGGAACGGTGTCGCGCCATCGGTGCGCGTCACGATCAGCGGTGGGCCGTCGAGATGTGTATTGCGCTCTTGTCCTGCCCACACGGCGGAGACCGGCATCATGTGCGCGAGGTTCAGTGTCGAGACGATGGGCTGGCGCACGTTGGCGTAGGCGTGTCCCGGAATCGACGACAGCCAGGCATCGACCGCGTTCAAGGTTTCGGGGATCGTCACGAAGCCACGGCCCTGGATCGTCCGCTCCACCGCGTGCAACTTTTCGTCGGCGGCGGCCGCATCGGCATCGAGCACGGTGACGGTGGCCGTGACGTAGCCGAACGAAACCTGATCGCCGCCCAGTTCCTGCAAAGCGGCATCGGCATCGGCCGCCTTGTTCGAGGCATCGGAATCCACCAGCGGGCTTTCCTGCTGGAAGATCGTCTCACGCAGCAGCGCTGCGATGTTCTTGCGCTTGGCGAACCACTGGCGGCGCAAACGCCCCAGCTCGCGCTCAGCCTCGGCTTTATCAAGGCACAGAAAGCGTGTGCTCCAGCGGTAGGCAAAGCCCAGGCGGTTCAGGTCGTCGAGCAGGCCGGGCCAGGTCGAAGTCGGAAAGCCACGCACCGACACCATGCGCAGATACTGGCTGCCAAGCATGGGCGCAAGGCCACCGGTCAATGGCTCATCAGCCAGCAGCGCATCGAGGTGCATCGGTACCTCGGGCACGGCCACCGAATGCCGGCGCGTGGACACGCAGGCATGCAGGTAGGTCAGTGTCTGGCCATCATCGAGCCAATTTATTTCCGGCATCACTCCTTCCAGCAAGCCGAAGAAGCGTTCGGTCTCCGACACGAAGCCCTCCAGCCGCTCGCGCCAATCCACGCCTTCGATCTTGGTGTTCTCATACAGCAGCTTCGCGGCGCGGGCAGTCGATTCCTCGGGCGGCAGGTACAGCAGCGTCAGGTGGTACGCGCTCTCGAAGTGGCTATCGGCCTCCTCGAATGCGGCGCGGCGCTCTTCATCGACCAGCCAGGACAGCGGCTCGGGAAACACCGATTCCGGGTAGTTCGCCGCTTCGCGCCGTTCGGCCTCCACGAACAGCGCCCAGCCGGAACCAAGCCGACGCAACGCGTTGTTCAATCGCGCAGAGGTTGCGACCAGTTCGCCTTGCGTCGCGCTGTCCAGGTCTGGCCCGCGAAACCGTGCTGTGCGCTGGAAAGAGCCGTCCTTGTTGAGTACGACGCCAGGCGCGACCAGTCCCGCCCAGGGCAGCCAGTCGGCCAACAGCGCTGGGCGCTTGCGGTATTCGGCGAGGTGCATCATGGGATCGCCCTCACACGTCCAGAAGTTGCCGGTGCTTGATGTGCCGCGCGAAGACCGCCATGAACTGCGCATCCAGTCGCGCGCCCCACACGGCCAGCGAGTGCCCGACAATACACAGCACCATGCCGGGCAGCCAGAGTTGCAGCCCGAGCCCCACGGCGGCGGCCAGCGTGCCGTTGGCAATCGCCACGGTGCGCGGTGCGCCACCCAACAGGATGGGTTCGGTCAGCGAGCGGTGCAGTGGCACCTCAAAGCCGGATGCGTCAGCGCTTGATGTATTCATGCCAGCACCGCTCCGCCGCTGAAACTGAAGAAGGTCAGGAAGAACGACGACGCGGCAAACGCGATCGACAGGCCGAACACGATCTGCACCAGCTTGCGGAAGCCGCCGCTGGTGTCGCCGAAGGCAAGCGTCAGCCCGGTGGCAATGATGATGATCACCGCGATGATCCTGGCCACCGGCCCCTGGATCGAGTCCAGCACGGATTGCAGCGGCGCCTCCCACGGCATGTTCGAGCCTGCGGCATGCGCGGGAACGGCGATGGCCAGCAGCAGCGCGGCGAGAGCCACGAATTGCAAGGCCGGTTTTACGGAAATGCGTGAAGTCGTCATGACGGTTCTCCGGTGGTTGATGAAAGTAAAGGGACGGAAGGCATCAGCTCGGCGCTGAGTTGGTAGCCGTGGCTGTCGAAGCCGATGACGCGGGCGATTTCCTGCACTCGGCGTGCATGGCCGCGACCGGCGATGTAGACGATGACGTTCACGGCCTCGGCGATCAGGGCGCGCGGTGGGGTCACGGCGACTTCGAGAATCAGTTGTTCCAGGCGCAGCAACGCGCCCGCAGCGGAACCGGCATGGACGGTGGCGATGCCGCCCGGATGGCCGGTGCCCCAGGCCTTGAGCAGATCCAGCGCTTCGGCGCCGCGCACCTCACCCACGACGATGCGGTCTGGCCGCAGCCGCAGCGTCGAGCGCACCAGCTCGGCCATGGTTACGATGCCAGCACGGGTGCGCAGCGGCACATGGTCGCGCGCGGTGCATTGCAGCTCCACCGTGTCTTCGAGCACGATCACGCGGTCGCCGGTGGCCGCGACCTCGTCGAGCAGGGCGTTCGCCAACGTGGTCTTGCCGGTGCTGGTGCCACCCGCGATCAGGATGTTCTGGCGTTCGCGCACCGCGTTACGCAGGAATTCCGCCTGAGTCTCGGTCAGGATGCCGTCGGCCACATAGGCGTCGAGCCGGATCAAGCCGACCGCGCGCTTGCGCAGCGCGAAGACCGGCCCCGGCGTCACAGGTGGCAATGCTCCCTCGAAACGCTCTCCGGTCTCGGGCAGTTCGGCGGATAGCAGCGGCTTGCCCGCATGCACCTCGGCGCCCACGTGGGCTGCGACCAGGCGGATGATGCGCTCGCCATCGGCTGGCGTGAGGCTGACACCCAGGGGTTCGCGCCCACTGCCCAACCGATCCACCCACAGCGAACCGTCCGGGTTCAGCATGACTTCCACCACGTCGGGGTCATTCAGGGCCTTGGCGATGTCCGGCCCCATCGCCGTGCGTAGCATGAGCACGCGACGCTCCAGCGAGGCTGACAAGCCCTGATCGTGCGGCGCGCTGCTCATGACGGCACTCCTTCTGATTCGTCGGCAGGCGCTGCGGCGGGAACATTTTCCTGCTGGGAGAAGAACTGGCTCTGATCGGGCTGGATTTCTTCGACCACGTCCTTGACCAGGCTGCGCCCGCGCAGCAGATGCCGGCCGAGCTGTTCGATGAACTGCTCAAAGCGTGCCCGTCCCTGAGCGCGCGCCGCTTCCTGATGCGCTTCCGGCACTGGGGTGCTGACGGTGAGGAAATAACGCACGTACAGCGCCAACGTCTCGATCAGGATGTTCTGGTCGCGCTCCAGCTTGTCGAACTGGCGCGACAGCCGGTCCAGCCGTTTGGCGATGGCTGCTTCGCGCTGGTCGCCGGAATCTGGTGACAGGAAAGAGGCCAATGCGGCGGCGATGATTGATGACTTGGACAAGCCCTTCATGGTCGCCAGCTCGTCCAGCCGCCTGGCGTGCTCGGGTTCGATGAAGAGGTTCAGGCGGGTGCGGCTCATAGCGCGACTCCATCGTCAGGGTCGAGGGCGGCCAGCCGCGCCGTACGTTGCAGCCGTGGATCGAGCTGGGCGGGCAGGGGGAGCGGCAGGTCGTCGTCATCGAACAGCCCCAGATCGTCCACCACGTGTTCGGGTTCCGGCATGAACGCGACTTCGGCCAGTTCCGGCTGCTGCTGGTGACCGCCGTCGTCGATGGCCTCACCGTGTGCGGGGAAAACCAGACCAGGAATCGGTGCAGCGAGGATGGCCAGTCCGGTCCAGTCGTCGGGTCGTGGTGCCGGGACATCGGCGTAATGCCCAGGCCGCAATGGCGGTGGCGCCTGAATGCGCGTCTTGAAATTCGCATCCAGGTAGTAGCGAATCTTCTGGGCCTTGATGGGTGGATGGCCGGACACCATCACCACTTCGTCGTCGGGCGGCAACTGCATCACCTCGCCAGGCGTGAGCAGTGGCCGTGCGGTTTCCTGGCGCGACACCATCAGGTGTCCGAGCCACGGCGCCAGCCGGTGGCCCGCGTAGTTGCGCTGTGCGCGCAATTCGGTGGCCGTGCCCAGCGCTTCCGAAATGCGCTTTGCGGTGCGTTCGTCATTGGTGGCGAACGTGATGCGCACGTGGCAGTTATCGAGGATGGAATGGTTCTGACCGTAGGCCTTGTCGATCTGGTTGAGTGATTGCGCGATCAGGAAGGCGCGCAGGCCGTAGCCGGCCATGAAGGCCAGCGCGCTCTCGAAGAAGTCCAGTCGCCCCAGCGCCGGGAACTCGTCGAGCATCAGCAGCAACTTGTGGCGGCGCGCGATGCCGTCACTGCCGTCCAGTGATTCGGTCAGGCGTCGCCCGATCTGATTGAGAATCAGGCGGATCAACGGCTTGGTGCGACTGATGTCCGAGGGCGGCACCACCAGGTACAGCGATACCGGATGAGCGGCATCGATCAGGTCGGCGATACGCCAGTCGCAGCGCGAGGTCACTTCGGCCACCGTGGGATCGCGGTAGAGACCCAGGAAGCTCATCGCAGTGGACAGCACACCCGAGCGCTCGTTTTCGCTTTTGTTCAGAACCTCGCGCGCGGCGGAAGCGACCACCGGATGCGGTGTTTCTCCCAGGTGTCGCGTCGTCATCATCCGGTGCAATGTGACTTCGAACGGGCAGGCCGGATCGGACAGGAAATTGGCGACGCCACGCAGTGTCTTGTCCTCTCCGGCGTAGAGCACGTGCAGGATCGCGCCGACCAGCAGCGCATGCGAAGTCTTCTCCCAGTGGTTGCGTCGCTCCAGCGCGCCTTCGGGATCGACCAGGATGTCGGCGATGTTCTGCACGTCGCGTACTTCGTGCATGCCGCGCCGTACTTCGAGCAATGGGTTGTAGGCGGCTGATTTCGCATCGGTCGGGTTGAACAGCAGGCAATGCGAGAAGCGCGAGCGCCAACCGGCCGTCAAGTTCCAGTTCTCGCCCTTGATGTCGTGGATGACGGCCGAACCGGGCCAGGAAAGCAGGGTGGGGATGACCAGACCGACACCCTTGCCGGATCGGGTGGGCGCGAAGGCCATCACATGCTCGGGGCCTTCGTGGCGCAGGTAGTCGCCGTCCTTGCGGCCCAGGAAAACCCCGGCTGGTCCGGTCAGGCCGGAATGGCGGATTTCAGCGGGGAGTGCCCAGCGCGCCGAACCGTAGGTCGTGACCAGCTTGGACTGCCGTGCGCGCCACACCGACATTGCGATGGCCGCCAGGGCACCGGCGAAACCGCTGCATGCCGCGATGGCACCGCCACGCAGGAAAATGTCGGGGGCATAGGCATCGAAGAAGTACCACCACTCGAACAGCCGCCATGGGTGATAGATGGGTGTTCCAAGCAGGTCGAACCACGGCGCACCGAGGCGTAGCTGGTAGCCCAGTGGTAAGCGCTTAAGCAACCCACCTTCCCAAATTTTCTGGCCTGACCGATCCTGATCCGCGTTCAGCGAGGAGGGATGGCTATGACGAAGGACGAGAAGACCGCTTATTGGCGGCAACAAGTAGACGGGTTTCAGGCG
>JAJYXG010000121.1:0-10177 GCA_021791095.1 Pseudomonadota bacterium | reverse complement strand
GATTGGGTGAAACTGAAGCGGCGGGGGCAACCCCGCCGCTTTTTTTTTGCGGCTGGCTTCCGGCCGGGGGCGTTCAGTAAGACTTCAGATAGCGCAGCCCGACATGGTCGAGGCCCTCGTTTTCGCCGGCGACGATCCACTTGTGCGACATGTGGTCGTAGAGCAGGGAGACGGACGCGGCCGGGCCGAGGCGGTAGGCGAGCTCAAACCCGAAACGGGGAAGGAAACGGACGCCGTAGCCGCAGTCGCTGTTGAGCGCGCAGCCGACCGGATCCTTGTGCAGCGGACCGTCGTGCACCGCCGCGCCGAGAAACAGGTCGGCGAACCAGCGCCGTGTCTCGCGCACGCGAAATCCCAGGCCAGCATAGGCGACGCTGGTATTGCCCGCGAAATTCAGTGTGGCGCCGAGGTGCGGACGAGGCGAGCCGATGAAATCCAGTGCAGCAAACTGCATTTCCAGATTGAGGTCCACCCCATCTTCATGATGGTCGCTGGCGAACCCGCGGTCGTGTGCGAGCATTCCGATCGCCAGCATCCGTTCGCTGCGTTCGGCCTGCGGCGCCGCGTGCGCCTGGGCCAGCAAGCCAAGGGCGACAATGATCCCCTGGCACAGGCGCTTGCCGATTTCTTTCCGATTCATTCGCTTACGTCTCCCCGGGTCAAGCATGAGGATCCTCAACCCGTTCCGCAGCAAGGAGCGGGTCAAGGGGTGGTTTCCATGGACCGATCATACCCGCCCTCGCGCGCCAGGCCATTCAGTTGGCACCGCTTGAGCAATGCCTGCTGCGCGGCGGCAACATGGCTTTCCTGGCCCTTCCACGCAGCCAGCACCGGTGCCTGCAGCGCGCGTCCATACGAGAAGCTGACCGCCCACGGCTGCGGCCCCATCGCGTTCATGGCGTTGAGGTGGTCGGTCGCGTCTTCCGCGCTCTGCCCGCCGGACAGGAACACGATGCCCGGCACCGCCGCCGGCACATAGCGCCGGAGGCAGCGCAGCGTGGCCCCCGCGACTTCCTGGATGCCGGCCTGGCGCGGACACTTCTTGCCGGCGATCACCATGTTCGGCTTCAGCAGCATGCCCTCGAACTGCACGCGGTGGGCGTCGAGCTCGGCGAACACCGCCTGCAGCGCCTGCGCCGTCACCGCCTCGCAGCGCTCGATGCCGTGGGCGCCGTCCATCAGCACCTCCGGTTCCACGATCGGCACCAGCCCGGCTTCCTGGCACAGCGCGGCGTAGCGCGCCAGCGCGTGGGCATTGGCGCGGATCCCGAAGGGCGATGGGATGTCGCGTTCGTCGATCTCGATCACCGCCCGCCACTTGGCGAACTGCGCCCCCAACTGCTTGTATTTGGCGAGCCGCTCGCGCAGGCCGTCCAGCCCCTCGGTCACCTTGTCGCCCGGGTACAGCGCCAGCGCCTTGGCGCCCTGGTCGACCTTGATGCCGGGGGCGATGCCACGGCTCGACAGCAGCTTGGGGAAGGGGACGCCGTCGCGCGTGCTCTGACGCAAGGTTTCGTCATACAAGATGACGCCGCCGACGAAGCGTTCAATGCCGTCTGTGGTGAACAGGATTTCGCGGTAGCGCCGGCGATTTTCCTCGGTTGACTCCACCTGGATCGAATCAAAGCGCTTCTTGATCGTGGGGCTGCTTTCGTCAGCCGCCAGCACGCCTTTCTGCTTCGCGACGATGGCGTTCGCAACGGACTTGAGTTCTTCGATGTTCATGGGCTTGGACCTCCGTCAGGGGATAAAAGAGCAGGGGAAATCATCGATGCTCGATCTTCATACTGTAGACCCTGATTTTTACGCTACGCCCGCCAGACCGGCGGCCGTCCTCGGCTGCGCCTGGCAAGCTGGGGGATAATCGCCCCCCATGTCTGCCCCCAGCCTTCCTCCCGCCGTTTTCATCATGGGCCCGACCGCCTCGGGCAAAACCGCGCTGGCGGTCAGCCTGGTCGAACGTTTTCCGCTCGAGATCATCAGTGTCGATTCGGCGCTGGTGTATCGCGGCATGGACATCGGCACCGCCAAGCCCGACGCCGCCACGCTCGCCCGTGCGCCGCACCATCTGCTGGATATCCGCGACCCCACCGAAGCCTATTCGGCGGCGGCGTTCTGCGACGACGCGCGGCGCCTGATGGCCGACATCGTCGCGCGCGGCAAAGTGCCGCTCCTGGTCGGCGGCACCATGCTGTATTTCCGCGCGCTATTGCAGGGCCTGGACGACCTGCCGCGCGCCGATGCGGCGCTGCGGAAAAAGCTGGAGGCGGAAGCGGCTGCGCGCGGCTGGCCCGCGCTTCACGCCGAACTGGCGGCGGTCGATCCGGTGACTGCCGCGCGGCTGGCGCCGAACGATTCCCAGCGCATCGGCCGCGCGCTGGAGATTTTCCGGCTCACCGGAAAGCCGATGTCGGCGCAGCTCGACCGTGCGCAATCCGAATTGCCCTACCGCGTACTGCAACTCGCCCTGATTCCGTCCGATCGCGCCGTGCTGCACCAGCGCATCGCCGCGCGTTTCGACGCCATGCTGGCCGAAGGCCTGCTCGAGGAAGTGAAAACCCTGCGCCGCAGCTACGCGCTCACGCCCGACCTGCCCGCCATGCGCGCGGTCGGCTATCGCCAGGCGTGGGCCTGTCTCGACGGGGAGATCGATTCGAAGGAATTGCGCGAGCAGGGCATCGCCGCCACCCGCCAGCTTGCCAAGCGCCAGCTCACCTGGCTGCGATCATGGCCCGATGCGGTGGTGCTGGATTGTCTGGCGGACGATCTGGAATCGCAGGCGATGGCTCTGGTGGAACGTCATTTAAGGCCGTAGCCGGCCTCAATCCTCGCTCGTCGACTCGACCCGCGCGCGGGCCTGTCCGCGATGGAAGCGGATGCCGACGGTGTCGCCCGCATTGAGCGATGCGGCATCCTGCACCACCCTGCCGTTTTCCAGCTGCACGATGCTGTAGCCGCGCGCCAGCACGCCTTCCGGGTTGAGGTGGGAAAGGCTGCTGGCCAGCCGCGCCAGATTGAGCTGGCGCTGCCCTGCGTTTCCCTGAACCGCGCGCCGGACGCGCAGACCCAGCCCGTCCAGCCGCTGCTGTTCGCGCCGGATGACGTGGATCGGCGTCACCAGGCGCTGGCTCAGCCGCGCGATGCGCAGATGCTCAGTCGTCAGGTGCGTGCCGCTGGCATGGCGCATTCGCTGCGCCAGCTGGGTGAGGTCGGTCTGGCGGCGGCGCAGCTGCTCGGCCGGGTGGACCAGACGGCGCGCCAGGTAATCCAGCCGCTGCATGTCGGTCTGCTGCCGGCGAGCGAGGTGATGCTGCAGCTGGCGCGCCAGGTGGCCCAGCTGCAACAACAGTTCCTGCCGCACCGGACTGGCGAGTTCGGCCGCCGCCGTCGGCGTCGGCGCGCGCAGGTCGGCGGCAAAGTCGGCCAGGGTGAAATCGGTTTCGTGGCCGACCCCGCTCACCACCGGCATCGGACTGGCGGCGATCGCGCGCGCCACCGCCTCGTCGTTGAACGCCCACAGATCCTCCAGCGAACCGCCGCCGCGGCACACCAGCAGCACGTCGCACTCGGCGCGTTCGCCGGCGGTGCGGATCGCCGCGGCGATCTGCGCGCCGGCGCCTGCGCCCTGCACCGGGGTGGGGTAGAGGATCACCGGCAGGCCCGGCATGCGGCGCGAAAGCGCGGTCAGCACGTCGTGCAGCGCGGCGGCCTGCGGCGAAGTGACGATGCCGATGCGGCACGGAAAGCGCGGCAGGGCGCGTTTTTTCGCCGGGTCGAACAGGCCTTCCGCTTCCAGCTTGGCTTTCAGCTTGAGGAAGGCTTCGTACAGCCGTCCGGCGCCGGCACGGCGGATCGCCTCGGCGCCCAGCTGGAACTCGCCGCGCGCTTCGTACAGCGAGGGCAGGGCGCGGATCTCCACATGGTCGCCGTTGGCCGGGGTGAAGTCGGCGAACTGGTTGCGGCCGCGGAACATCACGCAGCGCACCTGCGCGTTCGCATCCTTCAGCGAGAAATACCAGTGGCCGGAGGCGGCGCGGGTGAAGTTGGACACTTCGCCCTCCACCCACAACAGCGGCAGTTGCGACTCCAGCGCGCGCCGCGCCATGCGGTTGAGTTCGCTGACAGTGAGCACGGGCAGGGCGGGTGCGCTGTCGGGGAGATAGTCCGAAAATTCCATGGCGATCAGGATAACGGGTTCATGTTGGGCACGGTTCATGCACAGTCATCAAATTCTCATAAAAAAAATTTGATAACGCTATTGACGATGCGTGTGTTTTTATAAGTGCTTGTTATTTAAGGAATAAGCGCATTGTCTACTTTTTGGGCCGAAACGCTTTTTCCTTTGTGGGCGGGTGTTTAGAGGGGGCGGGACGCAGTTCTTCACAGACTTATCCACATCAATTGTGGAGAACTCGAAAAAGCCGCAAGAAATGCCGTCTCCAAAATTTGGTGCTTGCCGAAACCCGTATGCGAGCGCTACATTTCGCCTGGTGTTTTCATTGTGGAGTGGTATTAGTGCTTGCCATCATTGAGGCGGCCGGTTGGCCGGTCTGGCCGTTGATTCTGGCGTCGATTGTCGCCGTGGCCATCATCATCGAACGTGCCTACAGCCTGCGTTCCCAGGAAGTTGCCCCCTCCAGCCTGCTGCTCGAAACGATCAAGAGCTACCAGGAGCGCGGTGTCACCCAGGATCTCGTCACGAAGCTGGCCGACGGTTCACCGCTGGGACGGGTTTTTGCGACCGCGCTGAAGAACGCCCACAACTCGCGCGAAGTGATGAAGGAATCGATCGAGGAATCCGGTCGCGCCGTCACCCACGAACTCGACCGCTTCCTCACCTCGCTTGGCACCATCGCCAGCATGGCGCCGCTGCTCGGCCTGCTTGGCACGGTCATCGGCATGATCGAAATCTTCGGCGCACAGACGGGGGGCGGCACCAACCCCGGCCAGCTGGCGCACGGCATTTCGATCGCGCTGTACAACACCGCATTCGGTCTGATCGTGGCGATCCCGGCGATGATTTTCTATCGCTTCTTCCGCGCCAAGGTCGAATCGCTGGTGGTCGACATGGAACAGCAGGCGATCAAGCTGGTGGAAATCGTCCACGGCGACCGGAAGTAAACCAGCTATGAATTTCCGTCGCGGCCGTCGTGAAGACTATCCGGAAATCAACCTGATTCCGTTCATCGACATCCTGCTCGTCATCGTCATCTTTCTGGCGGTGACCACCACCTACGCGCGTTTCGCCGAACTCAAAATCAATCTGCCCACCAGCAGCGCCGAGCAGACCCCGACCCCGCCCAAGCAGATCGAAGTCGCGGTGGCCGAAAGCGGACGCTACCAGATCGACAGCATCGCGGTCGGCGACGCAACCGTCGACGAACTGGCCGCTGCGCTGCAAAAAGCCGCTGGCGACAAGACCGACCCAGTGGTGGTGATCAACGCCGATGCGCGGGCCGCGCATCAGTCGGTGGTGAACGTGATGGAAGCGGCGCGCCGGGTGGGTCTCAGCCGCATTACCTTCGCGACCCAGACCGCCCCTTAAGCGGGCGAACCCATGTTGTCCCTGCAAAAACTGTGGGCGCGCACCGGCGTTCTCACAGTGTTGCTCCTTCCGCTCTCCGCACTCTTCTTCGCCGTGTCCCGGCTGCGCCGCCTGGCCTATCGGCGCGGTTGGCTGGCTTCGGTTGCGGTCGGGGTTCCGGTGATCATCGTCGGCAACATCACCGCCGGCGGCAGCGGTAAAACACCGCTCGCGATCTGGCTGGTGAACTGGCTGCGCGCGCAGGGCTATCGACCCGGCGTGGTCAGCCGCGGCTACGGCGGCACGCGCCGCGGCTGCGTCGACGTCCAGCCTGAAAGCCTGCCTGCGGAAGTGGGTGATGAGCCGCTGCTGATCCGGGTCAAAACCGGCGCCCCGGTGGTGGTGGGACGCGACCGGGTGGCGGCGGCGCGCACCCTGCTGGCGCGCCATCCCGGAATCGACATGATCGTGTCCGACGACGGACTGCAGCATTACCGCCTGCAGCGCGACATCGAAGTGGCGGTGATCGACGCCGCAAGCGGGCTGGGCAATGGCTGGCCGTTGCCGGCCGGACCGCTGCGCGAACCGCGTAGCCGCCTCGGCAGCGTCGATGCGGTGATCCAGGTGGTGCGTGGGACGGTGCAGCCACGCGCGTATCCGCCGCTGACGACCTGGCGTGCCGACTACACGTCCGGGCAGGCTTGGCGCCTGCGCGGACCGCTGGAAAGAAAGGCGCTGTGCGAGTTGCCGGCACACGACTGGCTCGCCGTCACCGGCATCGGCCGACCGCCGGGCTTTTTCGATATGCTCGAAGCGCAGGGCGTCCGATTCAGCCCGCGCCCCTTCCCGGATCACCACGCATTTTCGCCCCAGGAACTGCCGGTTGACGCAGCCGTGCTGATGACGGAAAAAGACGCGGTAAAATGCAGGACGTTTGCGGGAACGGACTGGTGGGCGGTGGAATTGAACGTCGCCCCCGAAACCGGATTCATCGACTGGCTGGACGCGCGCATCCGACACTAACAATACCAAGGCATGCGCATCGAGGAGGGACGTATGGGAATGCAATATTCTGAATGGGCCGACCGCCGCCACCCCTGCCGTTGGCAAGCTGAATCCGAGGATGCCGGGTTCTGGGTGCCCGACCGCTCCGAAATCGTCACCCAGTTCTTCACCCGCTACCTGTTCTTCTCGCTGGCGGTCATTTATTTTTCCACCCTGGAAGCTGTTCCGCCGGTGCTGCTCAGCATCGAGCAACTGCTGATCGCCCTCGGCATTTATTTCGTCCTCAACACCTGGTTCTTCCGCCAGGCGCTGCAAGGCGTCACGCTGCTGAAAATCCGCAGCGCCATGAGCGCCGATCTGATCATCGTCACCCTGTGCGTGATCCACGACCCCAATCCGATCCCGCCGTCGGCGCTGGCGTTCCTGATGGTCCTGCTGGGCAACGGCATGCGCTACGGCATGCGCCTGTTTGCCGAAGTGCTCGGCGGCGCCTTCATCGGCATGGCGCTCGCCTTCGCCTTGCGCTATCGGCTGGGCGGTTTCGAGGTCAACGCGGGCGATGTGTTTTTCGGCGTGTTCTGGGTCACCCTGGCCTTGTATGCCTACATCCTGATGGACCACATCGAGGCGCAGCGCCGTCAGCTCGATTACCGCAGCCGCTTCGATGCGCTGACCGGCCTGCTCAACCGGCACGGCCTGCTGGCCGCGGCAGACAGCATCTTCGACAAGGTCGATACCGGCATCCCGGCCACCGTGCTGTTCGCAGACCTGAATCAGTTCAAGGAGGTCAACGACCGCTACGGCCACGGCGTGGGCGACCGCGTGCTGGCCGAGTTCGCGCAGATCTTCAGCGAGTCGGCTGAAATGGGCGTGTGCGGACGTTGGGGCGGCGACGAGTTCGTCGCCATCCTGCCGGAGCGCGACGATGCCGCCATCCAGCAGATATTCGATCGCATCGAAGCGCGCACCGAAGCCTGGAGCGGCAGCAACGGCCTGCCCATGGCGGTGAGCCTGGGCGTCAGCCACGCCCCGCGCGATGGCCACGACCTGAAAACCCTGTTGTCGGTGGCCGACATTCATCTTTATCAAAGCAAGTCGCAGCCGCCCGAAACGGCGAGCGCGCCTTCGAACCACGGAATCCTGATCAATGAACCCGAAGCTACTTGAAATCCTCGTCTGCCCTGTCTGCAAGGGGCCGCTCGAGTGGAAAAAATCCGCCGGCGAACTGGTGTGCCGGGCCTGCCGCCTGGCCTATCCCATCCGCGACGACATTCCGGTGATGCTGCCGGAAGAGGCGCGCGCGCTGAATCCCGACGAAATCCACGGCCAGAAGTAGTCGTGCATTTCCGCGTCGTCATTCCTGCGCGCTACGCGTCCAGCCGCCTGCCGGGCAAGCCGCTGGCCGACATCGGCGGCAAGCCGATGGTGCTGCGCGTGCTGGAGCGCGCCCTGCAGGCCGGCGCCGAATCGGTGGTGATCGCCACCGACGACGTGCGGGTGCAGCAGGCGGTCGAAGCGGCCGGCTACCAGGCCCTGATGACCTCGCCGGAACACCAGTCCGGTACCGAACGGCTGGTCGAAGTGGCCGAAACCCTGGGCTGGTCCGACGACACCCTGGTGGTCAACGTGCAGGGCGACGAGCCGTTGATCGATCCGGCGCTGATCCGCGAGGCAGCGCGCCAGCTGGTGCTGCACGACGACGCCGTGATGGCCACGCTGGCGCATCCGATCCACGACCACGCCGACTTCGTCAATCCCAACGTCGTCAAGGTCGTGGCCGACGAAGCCGGCTATGCGCTCTATTTCAGCCGCGCGCCGGTTCCGTGGCCGCGCGACGCCTTCGCCGTGCATCAGGCGATGCCGCACGAACTCGGCGCGCTGCGCCACATCGGCCTGTATGCCTACCGTGCCGGTTTCCTGCGCACCTACGCCAGCCTGACCCGTTCGCCGCACGAGCGCTACGAGATGCTCGAGCAGCTGCGCGTGCTGTGGCACGGCCACCGCATCAGCCTCGGCATCACGCCCATCGCGCCGGCCCCCGGCGTCGACACGCCGGAAGACCTGGAGCGGGTACGGAGCCTGTTTGCGGCTGCATAGCAGCCGCTTGAATCCGCCAATAAAATTTTTTAAGTGTTGTTCGAATCGGGCTTGGCTTAGGCTAGTGCGGTTTTGACACATCCATAATCAAGGGAGACATGCAATGCGTTTGATTCTGTTGGGCGGCCCTGGCGCCGGCAAGGGCACCCAGGCCAATTACATCAAGGAAAAGTACGGCATTCCGCAGATTTCCACCGGCGACATGCTGCGTGCGCAGATCAAGGCCGGCACCGAGCTCGGCATGAAGGCCAAGGCCATCATGGACGCCGGCGGCCTGGTGTCCGACGACATCATCATCGGCATGGTCAAGGCCCGCCTGACCGAAGCCGACTGCAAGAACGGCTACCTGTTCGACGGCTTCCCGCGCACCATTCCGCAGGCCGAGGCGATGAAGGCCGCCGGTGTGCCGATCGACTACGTGGTCGAGATCGACGTCGCCGACGAAGAGATCGTCAAGCGCATGTCCGGCCGCCGCGTGCACGTCGCCTCGGGCCGCACCTACCACGTCGTCTTCAACCCGCCCAAGGTGGCCGGCAAGGACGACGTCACCGGCGAAGACCTGATCCAGCGCGACGACGACAAGGAAGAAACCGTGAAGAAGCGCCTCGACGTCTACCACGCGCAGACCGAGCCGCTGGTGAAGTACTACGGCGACTGGGCCGCGCGCGGCGAACCCGGCGCACCCAAGTACATCAAGGTCGCTGGCGTCGGCAAGGTCGAAGGCATCCGCGATTCGATCTTCGCCGCACTCGGCTAAGGCGACGATGCCGCAGCAGATTCACCCGCTGACCGACACCGAACGCTGGATCGTTTCCAGCGCGGTGAAGGAACGCTATGGTCGCGAGGTCGAGATTCAGGACGTCGAAACCGAAATCCGCCTGCACATCGACGACCGCGAGCTGACGCTGTGCCCCGGCTTCTACTGGAACGAGCACGGCTGTCATTTCGTGCTGTCCAAAACCGGCGACTCGCGCTATCGCAGCATGTTCTTCTATCGCATCCGCGACCGCTTCAGCACCGGGCGCGAGGAATACGACGACATCGGCGACTGCGTCACCACGCTCCTGAAAATGCAGGCCGACGAGGAAGCCAAGCGTCTGGCCGAGGGGGAAGCGTCCGGCAACAGTTGAGTAATCCAAGCCAGCCTCGCGCTGGCTTTTTGTTTTGTCAGACCCGGCCACCCGGGTTTCATCAAGAAAAAGAGGAGACAGCACCACCATGGCGAAAAAAATGAACGCCTTCTACGCACAGTCCGGCGGCGTCACCGCGGTCATCAACGCGTCCGCCTGCGGCGTGATCGAAACCGCGCGCAAGCACAAGGACAAGATCGGCAAGGTCTACGCCGGCCGCAACGGCATCATCGGCGCGCTCACCGAAGACCTGATCGACACCACCAAGGAATCCACCGCCGCGATCGCCGCGCTGCGCTCCACGCCATCGGGCGCATTCGGCTCCTGCCGCTTCAAGCTGAAGTCGCTGGAAGCCAACAAGCGCGAATACGAGCGCCTGATCGAAGTCTTCAAGGCGCACAACATCGGCTACTTCTTCTAC
>JAJYXG010000055.1:0-48596 GCA_021791095.1 Pseudomonadota bacterium | reverse complement strand
AGCAGTGCAACTGTTCGCGCGCCGGCGGCTGGCTGAGAATGGCGCCGGTGACGGGATTGGGGCGAAACACGGTGCAGCCCTTGAGCCCCAGCGCGTGCGCCCGCCGGTAGAGTTCCTCGAAGCGTTCAAAGGGGGTGTCGGCAGCCACGTTGATGGTCTTGGAAATGGCGTTGTCGACGAAAGGCTGCAGCGCGGCCTGCATCTGCAGATGGGCGAGCGGATCGATCTGCCGCGCCTCGACGAAAGCGGGCGGCAAGCCTTCGCCCTGCTGCCGCCACAGCTGGCAGGCGTAATCGACCACACGGTGGGTGCGGTAGCGCCCGTCGGTTCCCAGCACGCGGCGTTCCGCCTCGGCGGCGAAAACCGGCTCGATGCCGCTCGAAAGATTGTTGGCCAGCAGACTGATGGTGCCGGCCGGCGCGATCGCCAATAGATGACTGTTGCGGATGCCGTGCGCGGCGATGGCGTCGCGGATGTCTTGCGGCAGCCGGCTGGCAAAGCCGCTGACCAGAAATGCGCCGGAATCGAATGCCGGGAAGGCGCCTTTTTCGCCTGCGAGCTCGATCGACGCGCGATAGGCCGCGTCGCGCAGCGTGCGCATGGCCTCGGCCGCCAGCGTGCGCGCGGCATCGCTGTCGTAGCCGAGGCCGAGCAGCACCAGCGCGTCGGCCAGCCCCGTGATGCCGAGCCCGATGCGCCGCGTGCGGCACGCCTGCTCGGCCTGCGCCGGCAGCGGGTAGCGCGAGACGTCGATGACGTCGTCGAGAAAACGCACCGCCAGCCGCGCCGCGTCGGCCAGCGCGTCGAGGTCGAGGCGGGCGTCGGCGGCGAACGGCGCGGTCACGAAGGCGGCGAGGTTGAGCGAACCGAGGTCGCAGGCGCCGTAGGGCGGCAGCGGAATCTCGCCGCAGGGGTTGGTGGCGCTCAGCGTTTCCCGGTCGGCCAGCGTGTTGTCGCGGTTGATGGTGTCGATGAACAGCACCCCAGGCTCGGCGGTGTCGTAGGCCGCGCGCAAAATGCGCTGCCACAGGTCGCGCGCCTTCACGGTGCGCGTGTCGGCGAGGCCGGGAAATGCCAGCGGCCAGTCGGCGTCATTCGCCACTGCCGCCATGAAGGCATCGCTCACCAGCACCGACAGGTTGAAATGCCGCAGCGCCGCCGAGTCGCGCTTGGCGTCGACGAAGGTTTCGATGTCGGGATGATCGCAGCGCAGCGTCGCCATCATCGCGCCGCGCCGCGCGCCGGTGGACAGCATGGTGGCGCACATGGCATCCCAGATATGCATGAACGACACCGGGCCGGACGCGATGCTGCCGGTTGCCTGCGCCACTGTGCCGGCCGGGCGCAGGGTGGAAAAATCGTAGCCCACTCCACCGCCCTGCTGCATGGTGAGCGCGCCTTCTTTCAGTGCCTCGAAAATGCTCGTCAGGTCATCGGCAATCTCGCCCATGACGAAGCAGTTGAACAGCGTCACCCGATGACCGGTGCCAGCGCCGGCGAGAATGCGTCCGCCGGGCAGGAAGCGGAAGCCGTCCAGCAGACCGTAAAAACGCTCGGCCCAGGCGTCGCGGCCCTGCCCTTCGGCCGCAGCGATCGCCTGCGCCACCCGTTTCCAGCTGGCGTGGATGTCGGTCTCGCCGGCACTGCGGTAGCGCGTTTCCCAGATATGGCGGGAGATGTCCATGCGGAAGGGATCGGGCGACGTCATGGCGTGGCAATGCGGGCTTGGAGTTGAGGCATTATCTATGTCCTGAAGCTTTTGAGCATAGCTGCTTTGCCGCCAAGTCCACGATGAATTCATCCCACCCCTATACCGCCCTCACCCCCGACGTCGCGCTCGACGCGCTCGACAGCGCCGGTTTGCGTGCCGACGGCCGCCTGCTGGCGCTGAACAGCTATGAAAACCGCGTCTACCAGATGGGGGTGGAGGACGCAGCCCCGGTGGTGGTCAAGTTCTACCGCCCCGAACGCTGGAGCGACGCGGCCATCCTGGAAGAGCACGCGTTCACGATCGAACTCGCCGCACGTGAAATCCCGGTCGTCGCCCCGCTGCAACTGAACGGCGCCACGCTCCACCCGCAAGGGGTAGGCCGTGGTTGTAAAGACGCTAAAGCGTCAACAACCACGCTCCACGCACATGCCGGTTTCCGCTTCGCGGTCTACCCTAAACAGGGTGGGCGCATGCCCGAATTCGACCGTGCCGACACCCTGCAATGGATGGGGCGCTTTCTCGGGCGGATCCATGCGGTCGGCGCAGTGGCGAGCTATACGCAGCGGCCGGCGCTCGACCTCGAAAGCTTCGGCACCGCATCGCGCGATTTTCTGCGCGACGGCAACTGGCTGCCGGCCGACCTGGCGCCCGCGTGGGACAGCGTGGTCGAGCACGCCCTGCAAAGCGTGGCGCACAGTTACGAGCGCGCCGGCCCGGTGCGCGCCATCCGCCTGCACGGCGACTGCCATGCCGGCAACGTGCTGTGGACCGAGTCCGGGCCGCATTTCGTCGATTTCGACGACAGCCGCATGGGCCCGGCGGTGCAGGACCTGTGGATGCTGCTGTCGGGCGAGCGCGACGAGCAACAGGTGCAGATGAACGAGATTCTCAAGGGCTACGAGGACTTCGTGGAATTCGATCCGCGCGAACTTCATCTGGTCGAGGCGCTGCGGACCTTGCGGCTGATCCACTACGCGGCCTGGCTCGCCCGCCGCTGGGACGACCCGGCTTTTCCCGCCGCGTTTCCGTGGTTCAATACCCAGCTGTACTGGCAGGCGCGGATACTCGAATTGCGCGAGCAGATCGCGCTGATGGACGAGCCGCCGCTGGTGGCGTAATGAGGACAATGGCATGTGCGGCATAGCAGGCGAATTCCGATTCGACAACAAGGCACCCGATGCGGACGCGATGGTGCGGATGCTGGCGAAGCTGGCACGTCGCGGGCCGGATGCCGAAGGCCAGCACGCCGATGGCCCGGTGCGGCTGGGCCACCGGCGGCTGGCGATCATCGACCTGTCCGAGCGCTCGCGGCAGCCGATGGTCGATGCCGCAACCGGCACGGCGCTGGTGTTCAACGGCACCATCTACAACTACCCGGAACTGCGCGCGGAGCTGATCGGGCACGGCCATGTATTCCATTCCGACGGCGACACCGAGGTCATCCTGCGTGCGTATCTGCAGTGGGGCGAGGCGTGCGCCGAGCGCCTGCACGGCATGTTCGCGTTCGCCCTCTTGAACCGCGACACCCTGTTTCTGGCGCGCGATCGCCTCGGCATCAAGCCGCTGTATTACAGCGAAAACCTCGGCTGCTTCCGCTTCGCCTCGACCCCGCAGGCGCTGCTGGCGGCGGGCGGCGTCGACACCGACATCGACGCGGTGGCACTGCATCACCTGTTCACCCTGCATGCGGTGGTGCCGGCGCCGCGCACGATCTTCAACGGCATTCGCAAGCTCGCCCCCGGCACCACCATGAGCGTGAACCTGCGTGGCGAAATCAGCCACCGCAAATACTGGTCGCTGGCAGCACAGCGCCCGGCGGTGCCCAAGACCGAGGCCGAGTGGACCGAAGCCATCCACGACAGCCTCCGGCAGGCGGTGAAGAAGCGCATCGAGATCGCCGACGTCAAGGTCGGCGTGCTGCTCTCCGGCGGGCTCGATTCGAGCCTGCTGGTGGCGCTGCTCGCCGAGCAGGGCGTGCCCGACCTGATGACCTTCTCGGTCGGCTTCGAGGATCAGCCGGAAGAACGCGGCAACGAATTCGAATACTCCGACCCGGTGGCGGCGATGTACGGCACGCGCCACCACAAGTACCTGATCCCCAACGCCGAGGTGCTGCGCCGCCTGCCCGAGGCGGTGGAGCAGATGTCCGAGCCGATGTTCGCGCAAGACGCGGTGGCGTTCTACCTGCTGGCCGAGCAGGTCAGCAAGACCGTCAAGGTGGTGCAGAGCGGGCAGGGCGCCGACGAAGTGTTCGGCGGCTATTTCTGGTATCCGCGCATGGCGGCGGAGACATCCGGCTCGGCGCTCGATCGTTTCCGCCGCCATTATTTCGACCGCGATCACGACGAGTTTCTCGAGATGAGCATGCCGGCGTATCACGGTCCCGACTACACGGCGGAGCTCATCGCCGCGCATCTGGCGGAACCTTTTGCCGACGAATTCATCGATCAGGTGTTGCGCATGGATACGACCCTGCTGATCACCGACGACCCGGTGAAGCGGGTCGACAACATGACCATGGCGTGGGGACTGGAAGCGCGCGTGCCCTTCCTCGATCACCAGCTGGTGGAGCTGGCGGCGGCGATGCCGCCCGAACTCAAGCTGGCGTCGGAGGGCAAGCACGTGCTGAAGACCATCGCGCGCGGCCTGGTGCCGGACGCGGTGATCGACCGCAAGAAAGGCTATTTCCCCATGCCTGCGCTCAAATACGTACGCGGAGAATTTTTGAACTTCATGCAGGACATTCTGAATTCGCAGGCCTGCCGCGAGCGCGGCCTGTACCACCGCGCCTACGTCAACAAGCTGCTGGACGCGCCGGAGCAGCACCACACCCGCATCCAGGGCAGCAAGCTGTGGCATCTGGCGCTGCTCGAATACTGGCTGCAGCAGCATGCGTAAGCTTGTGTTCCTGTTGGCTTTGCTGACGGTGTCCCCCGCCCATGGCTACGCCGATTTTGAGATCTGGCTCGAAGCCTTCCGCCAGGAAGCCGCGGCGGAGGGCATTTCCCCCGCCACGCTCGATTCCGCGCTGATCGGCATCACGCCGGTCGAGCGCGTGATCGAACTCGATCGCCGCCAGCCCGAATTCCTGCAGACTTTCTCGGATTACCTGGGGCGGCGCGTCACCCCCTCGCAGGTCGCACGTGGCCAGGCGTTACTGGCCGAACATGCCGTCCTGCTCGATGCGATCGAGCAGCAATATGGCATCCCGAAGGCCGTGCTGGTGGCGTTCTGGGGGCTGGAAACCAATTACGGCACCACCCTCGGCAGCCTCAACATCCCCGCGAGCCTCGCCACGCTCGCCTTTGACGGCCGCCGCAGCACGTTCTTCCGCAGCCAGCTTCTCGATGCGCTGCGCATCATCGACGCCGGCCACGTTGCCGCCATCGACATGAACGGGTCGTGGGCCGGCGCGATGGGGCACATGCAGTTCATGCCGTCGACCTTCCGCGCCTATGCGGTCGATGCCGACGGCGATGGCCGCATCGACCTGTGGCAGTCGCTGCCCGACGCCATGCATTCGGCCGCGAACTACCTCAAGCGCGCAGGCTGGCGCACGGGCGAACCGGTGGCACTGGAGGTTCGGCTGCCGCAAGGTTTCGACCTGCGCCGCGCGCGCGTCAACCACCGCCTGCCGGTGGCGGAATGGGTGGCGCTCGGCGTGCAGCCCGCGGGTGGCGGCGCATTGCCGGACGCGATGGGTCCGACCGCGCTGGTCCTGCCGCAAGGCTGGCAGGGGCCGGCCTTCATGGTGTTCGACAACTTCGACGTGGTGATGCGATGGAACCGCTCGGTGAATTACGCGCTGGCCGTGGCCCAGATGGCGCAACAACTGGCGGGCGGCGCTGCGCCGGTCGCGCAGGCGGGCGAAGCGGACGCGCTCAGCATCGTGCAGGTGAAAGCGCTGCAGCAGGCGCTGAACGAATTGGGATTCGACGCCGGCACCCCGGACGGCCTGGTCGGTCCGCAAACCCAGAGCGCCATCCGGCGTTATCAGGTGGCTCACGAGCTGCCGGCCGACGGTTACCCTGCGCCCAGCCTGCTGGAACACGTCGAACGGGCTCACGCAGCCGCAGTGGAGGCGGGCACGCTCGCTCCGCCGCCCACCCTTGCCGAGCCGGAAAGCCAGCCCTGAAACATGTGCTATTTTTTGCGCATTCCATTGGACAGGAGAACCCAGTGAGCGAAGCGCGCAATGTGTTGGGCGGCCTGCTGCAGGTGTGCAGCGTGTCGCCGATGACCGGCTTCGTTCGGGACGGTGTTTGTCACACCGGGATGCATGACATCGGCAGCCACACCGTGTGCGCGCAGATGACCGAGGCGTTTCTCGACTACGCGCTGCAGCGTGGCAACGACCTCGTCACCCCCGTTCCGGAATACGATTTTCCGGGCCTGAAGCCGGGCGACCGCTGGTGTGTGTGCGCCACGCGCTGGCTGGAAGCCGCCGAAGACGGGGTGGCGCCGCCGGTGATCCTCGATGCCACCCATGCGCGTGCCCTGCGCCATGTGGCGCTGGCCGACCTGCGCTATTACGCCCTGCGCACCCCTGAATTCCCGGGCCAGGAGTACCCCAATTCATGAGCCTGCAATGCTGGAAATGCGGCGCCAGCCTCGCCGGCATGCTGCTGCCGCTGTCGCGCCGCGAAACCTGTCCCAGCTGCCATGCCGACCTGCATGTGTGCAAGCTGTGTCGTCATTACGATGCGCACCGCGCCGGGCAGTGCCGCGAACTGGCGGCCGAACGGGTGGCCGACAAGACGCGGGCCAACGATTGCGGCTGGTTCGTGCCGCGACCCGAAGCCTACAAGGGCGGCGGAGCGGCGATGGCGCAGACAAGCCGCAGCGCGCTTGATGCCCTTTTTGCAGAGCGGAGCGGCGCTGAAGCGGACAAGCCTGCGCCGCCCGCCTCGCTCGACGATCTGTTCAAGAAATAACCGCTCAGGGCTGCAACGTGGTCAGAAAGGCTGACAGGTTCTGGATGTCCGCATCCTTGAGGTTGCGTGTATAGGCGGCCATCATCGGATCGATGCGGTCGCCGTTGCCGCCGCGATAGCGTTTCAGGGAATCCTCCAGATACTTCGTCTGCTGGCCGGCCAGGCGCGGAATCCTGTGCGTGCCGGTGCCGCGCGCGCCATGACAGCTGACGCACAGCTTCTCGTACAGCCGCTTTCCCGTTTCACCGTGTGCTCCCACGGCAGCCGGCCTGCTCACGACAGGCTGCTGCGAAAGGAACAGCGCGATGTCGATGCGCTCGTCAGGCGTGAGGGCCTTGATCATGCCCGTCATGAATGCCGACGTTTTGCGCTGGCCCGCCACGAACTTGTTCATCTGCGCGAGCAGGTAATCGGCATTTTGGCTCGCCAGATTGGGCACCTCCGGCAGCACGCTGTTGCCGCCGGCGCCGTGACAGTGCCGGCAGACAGACGCGTCCTTTTGTCCGCGCTGGACCGCGGCGGACAGCTTCACCGGATCCTGGCTGATCTGCGTCAGCCTCTCGTGCAAGGCCGCGGGCGTCGGCGGAACCTGTTTTTCCAACCCTTGGCCCGGGGCCGCTGCGGCGAGAGGCGTGATCAGCATCAAACTGGCGAGACGGGCGATTTTGTTCAGAAACACGACGGCAACCTTTAAAGATAAATGGATCGTAAATAGTGACATACGGCGCATTTGTCGCAAACTTGAGAAAAAAATGTCCGTCAGCGAGCAGGCGGGGCAGACGTCAGGTGCGGGCTGCCCGACCGCGCAACTGCCGCAGCGCCTGCCATTCGTACAGCAGCAGCCCCGCGCCGATCAGCGCGATGCCGGCCCAGCCACGGGCCGGAATGAATTCGGCGTTGAGCGTCTGCCCCAGCAGCAACGCGGTCACCGGCGTCACCAGCATGATCAGCGCGACCCGGCCGGCGTCGAGATGCTTGATCACGTAGTAATACAGCGTGAAGCCCACCACCGACCCGAACACCCCGAGATAGACGATCGCCGCCGTGGCCCGCGGCGTGGTGTCGGGCGGCAGCTGCGCGGAATCGGCGATCAGCCAGGCCAGCACGAACAGCGGCGTCGCCACGCCGAGCGAACCGCTGGTGATGGCGAGTGACGAGACGCGCACGTTCAGCCGCTTGATCCATACCAGCCCCAGCGCCTGCACCGTCATGCCCGCCACCACGGCGCCCGTACCGAGCGTGGCGCGGCCATCGCCCGGCCAGGGCTGGCCGAAGATCAGCCACAGCCCGGCCAGCGACAGCCCAAGTCCTGCCAGGCGGATCGGCGTAAGCGTGCGCTCACCCAGCCACAGTGCGGCGAAAACCCCGGTGACCAGTGGCGACAGGCCGAAGATCACCGAAATCAGCCCCGACGGAATGTGCAGCGCGCCCCAGTAGGTGAGCAGCATCGCCACGAACATCGACAGCCCGCTGATCGCATACAGCCGACGCGCGGCGGGCGTGAACGGAAACGCGGTGCGGGTGGCGGCGAGCAGCGCGAGGCAGATCATCAGCCCGATCAGCATGCGCGCCATCACCGCGAAGCTGAAACTGGCGCCCTGCGCGCTCCACTGGATGCCGAGCGGCGTGGTCGACCAGATGAGGATGACGCCCAGATAGGCGGCGGGGACAGGCATGGGCGGTCGGCTGGGTGTGGCGCGGTGCTCGGACGGCGTGACCGGTTAGAAGGTCATGTCTGATGTCATGACCGTGACGGCGGAACCCGACAACATGACACGGTCAGCCTTGAGTTCACAGCCGATGGTGCCGCCACGCCTGGAAACCTGTCTGGCGGTCAGCACGTTTTTGCCGAGCCGCTTGGCCCAGTAGGGCGCGAGCGCGCAGTGCGCCGAGCCGGTGACGGGATCTTCGGGAATGCCGAACTTGGGGCCGAAGACACGGCTGACGAAATCCACCGCGGTGCCAGGCGCGGTGATGACGACACAGCGCAAGTCCAGCTGGCTCAGCAGGACCTGGTTGGGCGTGATGGCGCGAACGGTCGCCTCGCTGTCGAATACCGCGAGGTAATCGTCAGCGGCCCATACTTCAAGGGGGCGCTGGCCGAGGCCCTCGGCCAGCAGGTCGGGAAGCGCGCAGCGGGTGGGCGGACAGGCCGGGAAGTCCATTTCCAGCAGCGGCCCTTTCTTTTTCACGAACAGGTCGCCGCTGCGCGTCTCGAACGTGATGACCGGCTGCGCGTACCCGAGCTTTTCAAAGATGACGTGGGCCGTGGCCAGGGTGGCGTGACCGCACAGGTCGACTTCCTTGACCGGCGTGAACCAGCGCAGGCCGAAGCCTTTCTCCGACGGCACGAAGAAGGCCGTCTCGGACAGATTGTTTTCCTCGGCGATGGCCTGCAGCAGCCCATCGTCCAGCCAGCCTTCCAGCGGGCATACCGCGGCGGGATTGCCTTCGAAGGCGCGGGTGGCAAAGGCGTCCACCTGATATTGCTTGATTTTCATATCCGGTCTCGATAGGAAGTGGTTGCTCTACACGGGCTGCAAGGTTTAAGTGTCCGCGTTTTGCCTTAGCACCTTTAACAGGCTTTCCAAATCAGGCGCTTCTTGATACTGGACCCCGCTTGAGGCAACAGCATCCCAGGAGGCCTTTGATCCAACATGCAAATGTGCAGCTATTTCCAGGCTTGTATTGTCTTCAAGCAAGCCAACGGGTATCCAGTATTCAGCCCTGCCCCCAAGAGGATTGGGCAGCGGGCTTCCGCATTTTGAACAGAAGTCAGAGCGGTAATCCGTACCTACATATGAGGTAATGCGATCCTGACCGCATACCCATTGAAAATTCTCACTTGGGACAATGAGAGCCGCGTTTGCAGCGGAGCCCGTAGCTTTTCGGCATAAGGAACAGTGGCACTGATAGATGTGTGGCAGCGTGCCAGTTACTACGAACTCAACTTTTCCACAAAGACATTTACCTCGCATGCAACGCCCCTTGAGCATCTAACCAGAAATATTCTGCAAACTCTCTGTCGCGATCTCACGGACGTCGGCATCGCCGTCCGTCAGCCGCGCATCCAGCCAGGAACGCGCAGCGGCATCGCCAGTCAGTCCCAGATAATGGCAAGCATCCGCTCGAATCCGCGCGTCTTCATGCTGAGACAGTTCGCCCAGCCGCGGCAGCAGCGCACGCAGGGTGTCGGTGCCGGCGAAATTCTCCAGCAGCACGCCGGCGCCCAGCCGCACGTTCAGACTCGCCTCGACGTTGCCGACGATGGGCAGCACCGCCGCCAGCAGGGTGGGGTCGGCCTCGATCGCCGCCTGCGCGCGGGGCAGCTGGCCTTCTTTCAGCAGCATATGAAACCAGTCGGCCAGCCCTGCTTCGCTGTCGGCCTTGCCCGCCCAGTCGGCGAGCTCGGCCTTGCTGTGCACGCCGGCAAGCTCGATGCGGCCGATCCTGACCCACGGTACCGAGCGCACGCCGAGCGCCTGGCCGACTTCGGGATGCTGCTCCAGGTTGACCGCTTCCAGCCGCCCTATCGCGCCCTGCTTCACCAGATCGGCGAGCGCGGCGAGCATCGCGGGGCAGTGCGGGCAGTGGGTGGAAACCAGCAGCAGGGCGTCGGGTGCGGACATGGAATTTAACGGGATAATGGCGTGCATGGAATTTACCATTCTCCCCGTCACCCCGTATCAGCAGAACTGCTCGCTGGTGTGGGACGCGGCCGGCCGCGCGGCGCTGATCGATCCCGGCGGCGAGGCGGAGCGCCTGCTGGCGGAAGTGGCGACGCGCGGCCTCACGCTGGAAAGCATCCTGCTCACCCACGGCCACCTCGACCACGTCGGCGCGGCAGTCGAATTGCGCGATGCGCTGGGCATTCCCATCGTCGGCCCGCAGCGTGAAGAGCAATTCTGGCTCGACCTGTTGCCGCAGCAGGCCGAGTTGTTCGGCTTTCCGCCCGCGGTCGCGTTCTCGCCCGACCAGTGGCTGGAAGATGGCGACCGGGTGGCGGTGGGGTCGATCCAGATGGACGTGCTGCACTGCCCCGGCCACACCCCCGGCCACGTGGTGTTCTTCCAGCCGCAGGCGCGGCTCGCCTTCGTCGGCGACGTGCTGTTCAAGGGCTCGATCGGCCGCACCGATTTTCCGCGCGGCGACCATGCCGCGTTGCTGGCCGCCATCCGCGAAAAACTCTTTCCGCTCGGCGACGACGTGCGCTTCGTGCCGGGCCATGGCGCGATGTCCACCTTCGGTCACGAACGCCGCGAAAATCCCTTCGTCGGCATGGCGCCAGACTAGAATGGGCTGACAAGGCCTTGAGGCCGAAGGAAACCAGAAGGAGACTGACATGAAGTCCTTTCGTGTTCTGCCTGTCCTGCTCGCCGCCGCGTGGCTGTTGACCGCCGCACAGGCGCAAACCCTTTCTGCCGTCGTCATGCCCCCGCCCGAAGCGACCGCGGTCACCCAGTCCGCGCAACGTATGCTCGACGCGGTGAACAAGCGGGTGCCTCAGCTCGACACTGCGGGCCTGCTGGCGCAGCTGAAAACGCAGCCGAAAACGGTCATCGTCGACGTGCGCACCCCGGCCGAACTGGCCCTGGCGGGCCACATCGACGCGCTGTTCTTCTTCAACATCACGCGCGGCGCGCTGGAATTCCGGATCGAGGGGGCGGTACCCGACAAGACCACGCCCGTCGTCGTCTACTGCGACGTCAGCCAGCGCAGCCCGCTCGCTGCCGACACGCTGATCAAGCTCGGCTACAAGAACGTGAAGAACTACCGCGACGGCTTCTTCAACTGGAAGCGCGCCGGGCTGCCGGTGCGCCTGCTCGACAGGGCGCCGGATTCCTTCCTCTACGACCTGCCGCAGGAAGTCATCCCCGGCGTGTGGTCGGCGATCGGCGCCACCGCGCCGGGCACCTACGAGAACTCCGGCCACAACAACAATCTGTCGTTCATCCTCACCGAGGACGGCGTGGTGGTAGTGAACGCCGGCGACAACTATCTGCTGGCGCAGAGCCTGCACGAGGAGATCAAGAAGCGCACCGACAAGCCGGTGAAGTACGTCGTGCTCGAAAACGGCCAGGGCCACGCCATGCTCGGTTCCCGCTACTGGAAGGAGGCGGGCGCCAGGATCGTCGCGCAGCGCGACACCGCCAAGTACATCGAGCAGCTGGGCCACGAGTTGCTCGCGACCATGCGCGCCCGCGCACGGGACAAGGCCTTCAAGACCGACGTCGTCATGCCCGACATGGTCTACGACGACAAGCTCGACCTCTCCATGGGCAGCTGGAAAATCGAGGTGCTGCACCTTGGCAATGCGCACCATCACGGCGACACCATGGTCTGGCTACCGGAGAAGAAGCTGGTGATCGCCGGCGACACGGCTTTCCACGTACGCATGCTGCCCATCTTCGAGGATACCGACACCGCCAGGTGGATCACGACCTGGGACAAGTTCGAAGCGCTTGGCGCCGAGACTGTCATTCCCGGCCACGGCGGCCCGACCGACATGGCCACGGTGCGCAAATGGACGCGCGACTACCTCGTCCATCTGCGGGAAAAAGTGGCCGAGGTCATCAAGAACGGCGGCTCGCTTGACGACGCCTACAAGGTCGACCAGTCGCCCTACCTGCATCTGCATACGGCCGACGAACTGGCGCGCAGCAACGCCGGGCGGGTGTATCGCGCGATGGAGTTCGAGTAGGCCTCAGCGCGTAGGCTTGAGTGGCGCGACGGCATCGAGCAGCGCGCCGGCCGCGTCGGCGGTGGCGTGCCCGCGATCCCGGCGCGGGTTGTATTCGACAATCTCCATCGCCGCGAAGGCCGGATCGCCACGCAGACCGGCCAGCGCGGCAAGCAGATCGGCGCGGCGCAGGCCGCCGGGCACCGGCGTGCCCACGCCGGGTTCCTCCGCGGGGTCGAGCGCGTCGAGATCAATGCTCACGCCGAAGCCGGCGGTGCCCTGTCGCACGATGACGAGCGCCGCCTCGAACACGTCCGCCAGCCCCCGCAGGTGAATTTCCGCCATGTCGAATACCCTCACACCGAGTCGATGCAGCAGCGCGGCTTCGCCCGCTTCGTAGCTGCGCACGCCGATCAGGCACACGTGCTCGGGGCGCAGCTTGGCATCCGGTCCGTCGATCGTGGTGAGCGCCGCCTCGCCGTGGCCGAGCAGGGCGGCGAGCGGCATGCCGTGGATCTGCCCGCTCGGCGTGGTGGAGAAGGTGTGGCTGTCCATGTGGGCGTCGATCCAGATCAGGCCGAGCGGCCCCTTCGGGGCCAGCACGCGGTGCACGCCGCTCCAGGTGCCGATCGCGCAGGAATGGTCGCCCCCCACCACCAGCGGGAAATGGCCGGACCCAAGAACGCGCTCGACCTCGGCCGCGAGCCGCGTGTCGAGCGCTGCGACCGCATGCAGCGGGGTATCCCGCTCGCTGCGCGGCACGCGCAGGATCGCGTCCCACTCCACGTGCTGCAGCGGCGCGTCATGAAACACCCGGTAATGGCGCAGTGCGTCGGGTCCCTCGGCGGTGGACGGGTCGGGGGCGCCGGCGCCGCCAGCGGCGCCGATGATCATGATGTTGCGGGTGGGCGGGGAAGCCGGCTTCATGGCGTCAGCCTGCCAGGCGCTCACTGCTTCATCCAGATGTGGGATTCGATTTCAGTGATATGGCCGTCTTCCATGACCGCACCCACCCCCAGAATCCGGCAGTCGCTTTGGCCGGGCACCGGAAGCGGCTCTTTCAGATTCGAGTAAACCCTGATCCGTGTTGTCCGGCTGGAAAGCTCGTAAACATATTCGACGCGAGCCGGGACGATCATGGAGCGGGCTAGCGTTTGCCCGAATATCACCAGTTCTCCCCGATCCACCGCCTCCAGATAGCGTTGTACAAGGTCGTCCGGATCTTCGATCCTGGGTGTGATGTGGCTGATCGGGTGTCCAGGCGTGGGCATCGAAGCCTGGACGGCATCCAGTGCGGCTGCGCACAGCAGCAACACAGCGAAAACCGGCTTTGTCACGCCCCAGGAAGGGCTGCGCAACGAGCGCGGCGCGCCGCTTCCGAGGCAGGGCATGCGCGTGTTCATCCCAGCCCGCCCAGATTCACGTACTTGGTTTCCAGGTATTCGTCGATGCCGCTGCGCCCGCCCTCGCGCCCCAGCCCCGATTGCTTGACGCCGCCGAATGCCGCCTCGGCAGTGGAGATCACGCCGGCGTTGATGCCGACCATGCCGTAGTCGAGCCGCTCCGCCAGTCGCCAGGCGCGGCCGAGGTCGCGCGTGTAGGCATAGGCGGCCAGCCCGAACTCGGTGTCGTTCGCCATGCGGATGACCTCGGCCTCGTCGGCGAAGCGGATCAGCGGCGCCACCGGGCCGAAGGTCTCGTCGCGGCAGATCTGCATGGCGGGCGTGCAGTGGCTCAGCACCGTCGGCTGGAAGAACTGGCCGCCGAGCGCGTGGCGATGGCCACCGGTGAGCAGCGTCGCGCCGTGCGCGAGTGCATCGGCGATGTGCGTTTCGACCTTCTCCAGCGCGGCGGGATTGATCAGCGGTCCGGTTTCCACACCCGGCATGAAGCCCTCCCCCACCTTCAGCTGCGCCACCGCGGCGCTGAACTTTTCGGCGAAGGCGTCGTAGATTGCGCCTTGCACGAACACCCGGTTGGCGCACACGCAGGTCTGCCCGCTGTTGCGGTACTTGCTGGCGAGCGCCCCCGTCACTGCCGAATCGAGGTCGGCGTCGTCGAACACGATGAAGGGCGCGTTGCCGCCGAGTTCGAGCGACACGTGCTTCAGCGTGCCGGCGCTCTGCGCGAGCAGCTGTTTGCCCACCGCGGTCGATCCGGTGAACGACACTTTTCTCACCAGTGGATGCGAAGTCAGCACGCCGCCGATGGTCGCCGCGTCGCCGGTGACCACGTTCAGCACGCCCGGCGGCAGGCCGGCGCGCTGCGCGAGTTCGGCCAGCGCCAGCGCGGTGAACGGCGTCTGCGACGCCGGCTTCGCCACCACCGTGCAGCCGGCAGCGAGCGCCGCACCGGCCTTGCGCGTGAGCATCGCGGCGGGAAAATTCCACGGCGTGATCAGCGCCGCCACGCCCACCGGCTGACGCAAGGTGAACATGCGCCGGTCCGCCCACGGCGACGGCACCACGTCGCCGTAGACGCGCCGCGCCTCCTCGGCGAACCACTCGATGAAGCTCGCTGCGTAGTCGATCTCGCCGCGCGCCTCGGCGAGCGGCTTGCCCTGTTCGGACACCATGATGGCGGCGAGATCGTCACGGTTAGCGAGTATCAGGTCGAACCAGCGGCGCAGAAGCTGCGCGCGGGCCTTGGCGGGGGTGTCGCGCCAGGCGGCAAAGGCGGCGTGTGCTGCTTCGATGGCGTATTCGACATCGGCAGCGGTGCAGCGTGGCGCATGGCCGACGGTTTCCGCATTGGCCGGGTTGTGAATGGTGAAGCGCGCACCGTCAGCGGCGTCTTGCCATTTGCCATTGATGAGTGCTTGTTGTCTGAATAAGCCAGCGTCAGCGAGTTTCATTTCGCGAGAACAGTCTGCGCAATGATTGATGCCACGGAAAGAATTTGAGCGGTAATAGCTACACTCAATGACCAAATCTGCCTCTTTTGTTCCTCATCTCTCTCTGCAAGCACTGCTGCAAGATAAGGAAAATTCACGCAGTGTATTTCTTGGCCCACCTTGAGTGAAAAAAGATGAACCTGAGCGCCATTGTCTTGGGTGTAGCGATGTTTTGCATCCAAGTGGTAGTAAAGCCGACCGAATAACATCTCGGCTGAACAATCTAGACGTGATGCGACTTCAGGGATGTCGATGGGCAAGTGCGGATCGTTTTTGCCCCGGATCTGACCTGGTTCCTTACCAGGATAAGCAGTTTCGTACATCTCAAAGATGCACTTCAGAATTTCGCGATCAGTCGGTAACGACGTCAAGTTAGTCCCCCACTTCGCTAACCAGTGTTTCGAGCAGTTCGGTCAGCGTTCTCCCCGGTACCTCACTTACTGGTAAATGCCGCACCGCAATTCCGCGTGTCTCGCACGCAGCAGCATCAACCACGGCGGGTCCGGTAATGATGACGCGGGTGAGCTTGTGCAACTGGCCGAGGGCTTCGGCATCGAGCGGACACGCATGGGTAATCGCGGTGGTGGCCCAGAACAGCCGCGGCACGATGTCGGCCGTGTCGGTGTCCGGGTATTCGCTCCAGTTGTGGTCGAAGCTTGGGATCGGCAGTTCCTCGGAAGTGAACGCTGCGCGGTCGAGGAAGACGATGCGCTCCTTGCCGCTCACTTGCCGTTGCCGAGATTCTCGCCGGTCAGCCGCTCGAGCGCGCGCATGATCGCCGAGGAATCGAGTTCGCTATCACCCGCCCCCATCAGCGCGTTCATCTGCTGCGCGATCAGCGCCGCGCCGGGCAGCGGCGTGGCGGTTTCCTGCGCGTTGTCCATGACGATGGCCATGTCCTTGTGGTGCAGTTTGACCTTGAAGCCGGGCTTGTAGTTGGCGTCGAGCATGCGCTGGCCGTGGACGTCGAGAATACGGCTGCCGGCGAAGCCGCCCATCAGGGCCTCGCGCATCTTGACCGGGTCGACGCCGTTGCGGCGCGCCAGCAGAATGGCTTCGGCGACGCCTTCGAAGGTGAGGCCGACGACGATCTGGTTGCAGCATTTGACGACCTGGCCGGCACCGTGGCCGCCGACGTGGACGATGTTCTTGCCGAGGATTTCGAACAGCGGGCGCACCTTCTCGAAGATCGGCGCTTCGCCGCCGACCATGATGGAGAGCGTGCCTTCCTTGGCCCCGGTCTCGCCGCCCGATACCGGGGCGTCGAGCATGTGGACGCCGCGTTCGGCCAGCGCAGCGGCGATGCGGCGGGTGGCGGCGGGCGACACGGTGCTCATGTCGACCACGATGTGGCCGGGGCGGGCGCCGTGGATCAGGCCCCGGTCGCCGAGGATGATCTGCTCGACGTTGGTGGTGTCGGAAACGACGGTGAAGGTGATGTCGGTCTCGGCGGCGACCTCCATCGGCGTGCCCTTGCCGAGCGCGCCCATCACCAGGATGGGCTCGATGCGGTCGAAACGGCGGCCGTAGACGACCAGCTGGTGCCCGGCCCGCAGCAGGTTCTCCGCCATGGGGCGGCCCATGATGCCGCTGCCGATGAATCCGATTTTCATGATGCGAGTCCCTTCAACAGCCATAGCCAGAATGGCAGCGTAACCAATCCCGCGAGCGTTGACCAGCCCATGATCAGCCCCGCCAACCGGGTGTCGAGGCCGAAGCGGTCGGCCAGCGCGATCACCATCACCATGGTCGGCATGGCGGCCTCCAGCACGGCCGCTTCGCCGGGCTCGCTGAGCGTGCCCGGCCAGGCCAGCGCAATGCCGAGTGCCAAAAGCGGCATCAGCGCCAGCTTGATGGCCATCGCGACAAAGACAGCCTTGTGCGGACGCAGGTCATGCCAGGGAATGGTCAGGCCGAGCACGAACAGCATCAACGGAATGGTCGGGCTGCCAGCCCAGCGCGCGGCTTCCACCAGCGGGTCGAGCGCCAGGCCGGAGAGGTTGACCGCGATGCCGGCAGCGAATCCCCACACCGGCGGCAGCGTCAACCACATCCGCAGGAACGAGGCGTGTTCGGTGTGCTTGCCGCAGCGGAAGGCCATCCACACGCCGAGCGACCATACCAGCGGGGTGGTGGCTAGCATGTCGGCGAAGAAGGGGTAGCGCGCGCCGGATTCGCCGAACACCGTGGTGAGGAAGGGGTAGCCGAAGAACAGCACGTTGCCGAATCCGGAGGCCAGCAGGATGGCGCCGCGCTGCGGCTTCGACAGGCCGCGCCCGAGCGGGGTGGCGAACAGCGCCAGTGCGGCGAGCCCGAGGCCGAACAGGGTGGCGGCGCCGAGGATCAGCGGCACCTGCAAAATGCTCAGGTCGACCGTGGCGGACGCGCCCGCCGCGAAGAACAGCATGGGCGCGAAGAAATTCAGCACCAGCCGGTTGATCTCGCCGCGCAGGCCGACGATGGAGATGCCGGTCTGCCAGCGCGGCCAGATGCCGCCGGCGGCGATCAGCAGGGACAGGGGCAGCAGCGTTTTAAGCAGCAGTTGCTGCGCGAGATCGGGCGACATGCAAGGGAACGCGGGCGGCTGGGGCACTCATCATAACGCCGCCGTGCGAGCCCCGGCAGGGATCGGGCCACCCAAACGGAACCGGGCTTTCATGGGAGGTGCCCGTGAAAGCCCGATACGCCGAGGGGGGAATCAGGTGCGCGAAGCGGGGATGTGGCGGTTGTCGACGCGGTGTGAAATGCTGCCGGATTCCAGCCAATGCTTGATGCGGGTGGCGTCGCCGGCGCGGCGGTTGGTACCTTGTGCATCCAGCAGTACGATGATGACATCACGGTTGGCGACCTGCGCCTGCATCACCAGGCAATGGCCCGCTTCGTTGATGTAACCCGTTTTGGAGAGGCCGATCTGCCAGTCTTCCGCGCGGGTGAAGCGATTGGTGTTGTTGAACGCGACCGGGCGGTACAGCACCCGCGCTTTCTGGCGCTTTTTCTTCAGCACCACACGCTGGGTGCCGAGGGTGTAGTGGCCGGTGGAGCTGATATGACGAATCTCGGGGTAGTTCTGGTAGGCGTAATCGGCGAGTTTGGCGAGATCGAGCGCGGTCGAGCGGTTGCCGCTCGACAGGCCGGTGGGCTCGACATACACCGTGTCGTGCATGTTCAGCGCCCGCGCCATGCGGTTCATGGTCGCGACGAAGCGATCCAGCCCGCCCGGGTAGGTGCGCCCCAGCGCGTGCGCGGCACGATTGTCGGATGCGATCAGCGCCAGATGCAGCAGCTGGCCGCGGGTGTAGCGGGAACCGATGGCCAGACGCGAGCCGGTGCCCTTGAGCGTGTCGCGGTCTTCCGAGGTGATGGCGATCTTTTCGTCCAGCGGCTGCGCGGCGTCCATCACCAGCATGGCCGTCATCAGCTTGGTAATCGAGGCGATCGGTGTCTGCAGGGTGGCGTTTTTCGCCAGCAGCGGCTGGCCGCTGGCCTGGTCGTACACCAGTACGGATTGTGCGCTCAGTTCCGGCATCGATGCCGGGTCGGGCGTCGAGTACGGGGCGGAATGAGGCGTGTCGATCTGATCGCTCCACTGCAGGGACGTGCGGTCATCGAGCGCAACGGCGCCGGTGTGGACACACAGCAAAATCAATCCGGACAGAACAGCTTTCATATGCATTCGCTTCGATTAGGGGCGACAGGATAACAACGCCATGGGCGATCTACGGACATGTCAGTCAAAACTTGAAAACAACAGTTCATGGCATTGACCCGAATATTTTAAGTCCCAGATTGACTGTGTAGCAAAAATTAATATATATAGCAATGAGATGCGAGAACTTCCGAATAATTTACTAAAGAAATCGGAGCTAACGACCTGTCCCTGTGCCCCTGGCGTGGTGGCGGAAGCGCTGGAGCTCCTGATGCGAGGCGAGGCCGCGCAGATGGAGCTCGTTGCCTGCGTGCGCTACGATCCGGTACTGGCACTGCGCCTGGGTCTGCTGCCCGCTGATTTCAGCCTGCAGCAGCAGGACCTGCTGCGGGCCCTGCTGCTGGCTGCGCCGGTCGCGATGGGCGCAGCGCAGGCGACCTATGCGGCGCGCTGGCGGCAGTCGGTCGGCGTGGCGCATCTGGCGCAGGCGCTGGTGGTGCGCTCAGCCGTGGCCGATGCCGAGGCGGCCTGGACCGCGGGTCTTGCCCACAATCTCGCCGACTATCTCGAAACGGACAGTGTCCCGCCGGCGCACCCCGCCGACTGGCTGACCGAGCTCGACGCCGACGGCTGGCTGGCCGACGCCGTGCGGTATCACGCCGAGCCGCTGGCGCGCGGGCGTGCGGCGCACCCGCTGGTGCGCATCGTTCAGCTGGCCTATCAACTCGTTACCCGCGCCGACGCGGTGGATAGCGTGGACGTGCGCGCCGCGCTCGCCAATTTGCAGATGGGTGCCGGCGAAGCCGCCCAGTTGCTGGCCGACAGCCAGGCGCAGGTGCGCCAGTTGGCGCTGCGCTTCGGGCTGGTCGATGCGGTGGTGCAGGTGAATGGGACGGGATTCGATCGTCTCGCCCGCCTGTACGCCGGGCAGGCGGCGCAATCGGCGGTGCACTGCCATTTCCGTCAATCGGACGGGTCCTCCAGCAAGACGTTTGCCTTGCTGCAGGACAGCCTGCACGCCTTGTTCGGGATCGAGCATGCCTGCCTGTTCGCGCCCGCCGCCGACGGCACCCTGCGGCTGACCGCGCTGATCCCGGCCGCCTCCGGCCTGAGAGCGCTGGCGATCCCGCCGGACGACGGCCATTCGGCATTGCCGCGTGCGCTGGCGCGCAACGCACCCCAGCAGTTCGAGCGCGGTGAGAAGGATGCTGCCCTGGTCGATGAGCAGATCGCGCGTCTGCTCGGGGTGACGCGTTTTCTCTGCCAGCCGCTGGCGCTGCGCGACGGCCAGATTGGGGTGCTGGTGGCAGGCGATGCCACGTCCGATCTCGGCCTGTCTCCGCTCTGGCGCTTTACCCTGGCCGAATGTGGCGAAGCCTTGATGACGATTCCCGTTTCCGCCGCTGCCATTCCGGTGCCATCGGCATCCGCCGCGCAAGGCGACGACATCCCGCGCGACCGGGTGCGGCGTGCGATTCACGAAGTGGCCAACCCGCTTACCATCATGCGCAATTACGTCAACCTGCTGTCCGACCGCCTGGGCTCGGATTCCTCGGTACAGCGCGATCTCGGCATCATCGGCGACGAAATCGAACGGGTTGCGCGCATCGTGCGCAGCATCACTTTGACTGAAGAAAGCGCAATGCCTGAAGCTGCGCTCGAACTGGTGTCGGTCAACAGCATCGTCTCCGAACTGGTGCGGATGGCGCTCGGCACCCTGTTCACGCCGAACAAGGTCAACGTGCAGATCGACCTCAATCCCGATGTGCCGCCGCTGCCGCTGCAAAAAGATTTGCTGAAGCAGGTGCTGTTCAACCTCGCCAAAAATGCGGTCGAGGCCATGCACGCCGGCGGCCATCTCAAATTCATCACCCGGATGGTCATGGCAGACGGCCAGCAACAGGTCGAAATCGAGGTGGCTGACACCGGCCCCGGCTTGCCGCACACGGTGGCGTCGAACCTGTTCGAGCCGGTGGTCAGCGAGAAGGGCGGCGACCATGCCGGGCTTGGCCTCAGCATCAGCCGCAGCCTGGTCGAGCGCATGAGCGGCCATCTCAGTTGCATCAGCACGCCGCAAGGCACCCATTTCCTGATTCGCCTGCCGACCTTGCAGAACGGACAGGCCCCGCTCACGACAACACGCTACGGGTCTATGTAACCCTGCTCAGGTTCAAGGAGTAATCCCATGTCTGACGATCTCATCGCATCCTCTCCGCAGCGCAGCACGGTCAGCAGCTTTCCAGTGCGCCCGTGCCTTCTGGTGGTGGACGACGAGCCGCTGATACTTGAAGGACTCACGCGCCTGCTCGCCGCCCGTGATTACGACGTGGTGGCCGCCAACGGGGGCTGCGAAGCCCTGATCGCGATCGGCAAGCAGCAGTTCGATGCGATCCTGCTCGATCTCGGCATGCCCGACCTCAACGGCAACGAAGTATTGCGCTTCGTGGCCGACCGCGCCGCCGACACGCCGGTGATCGTGGTGTCCGGCGACAGCACCATCGATGCCGCGATCCGTGCCTTGCGCGGCGGCGCCGCCGACTTCGTGCGCAAGCCGTACGAGCCGGAGGAACTGCTGCGCCGCATCGACAACACGCTGACGCGGCGGCGGCTGGAAAAGGAAAACAACCACATCCTGCAGCGCCTGCAGCAGTCGGAAAAATGGCATCGATTTCTGGTCAACAGTTCGCCGGACTTCATCTACACCCTGGACTGTGAAGGCCGCTTCACCTTCGTCAACGACCGGGTCGAAAGCCTGCTCGGCTACCGCGGCGAAGAGTTGCTCGGGCAGCATTACAGCCTGGTGATCCACGAGGACGACATTGCGCGTGCCGAGCACGTGTTCAACGAACGCCGCGCCGGCGACCGCAGCGCACGCAACATCGAAATCCGCCTCAAGTGCAACCCGGGATTGCGCCGCCCGCGTCCGATGACCGGCCGCTGCAAGGCGGTCGAGCTCACCGCCACCGGCATGTACGACGAGGAAGCCAGCCCGTTCGAGCAGCGCTTCATCGGCAGCTACGGCGTCGCCAAGGACGTCACCGAGCGCAAACAGGCCGAGGAAACCGTGCACTACCAGGCCTATCACGACCTGCTCACCGGCCTGCCCAACCGCGCGCTGTTCCGCGACCACCTCGGCCTCATGCTGGCGCAGGCCAAGCGCACCCAGAAGCCGCTGGCGGTGCTGAGCCTCGACCTCGACCATTTCAAGGTGATCAATGATTCGCTCGGCCACACCATCGGCGACGAGCTGCTTCTTGCAGTGGGCGCGCGGCTGCGCCAATGCCTGCGCGAAGGCGACACGCTGGCGCGTCTCGGCGGCGACGAATTCGCCGTGCTGCTGCCCACCCTGGTGTCGCGCAGCGACGTCGAACACATCTGCCGCAAGATCATCCAGGTGCTGTCGAAGCCGGTCTACGTCAAGGGCCACGAAATCTACATCTCGGTCAGCATCGGCGCCTGCGTCGCGCCGGAGGACGGCGACCTGATCGACAGTCTCATCCGCCAGGCCGAGATCGCCATGTACCAGGCCAAGTCGCAGGGCCGCAGCCGCCTGCAGTTCTGGGAATCCGGCATGCAGGCGCCCTATTCCGAGCGCATGCAGATCGAGTCCGACCTGCGCCGCGCGCTGGCGCGCAACGAATTCGTGCTGTTCTATCAGCCGCAGGTCGATACCGTCTCCGGCGAGGTTCGCGGTTTCGAGGCCCTGCTGCGCTGGTGGCATCCGCAGCGCGGCCTGCTGGCCCCGGTCGATTTCATCCCGGTGGCCGAGGAATCCGGCGTCATCGTTCCCATCGGCGACTGGGTGTTGCGTCAGGCCGGCGTGCAAATGGCCGAGTGGCGCAAGGCCGGGCTGCCGGCAGTGCGGATGTCGGTCAACATTTCCGCGCGCCAGCTCGAAAGCCCCGACTTCGTCGACAGTGTCATGCGTGCGGTGCAGGTCTATTCGATCGATGGCCACCAGATGGAACTGGAAATAACCGAAAGCCTGCTGATGCGCGATTTCGAGGCCAACGCCATCAAGCTCGGGCGGCTCTCGGCTGCCGGCGTCCGCCTCGCCATCGATGACTTTGGCACCGGCTACAGTTCCTTCAAATACCTGTCGCGTTTTCCCATCCACACGCTGAAAATCGACCAGTCCTTCGTGCAGGATCTCGACCGCGAGGAAAACATGTCCATCGTCAACGCCATGGTCGCCATGGGGCGTGGCATGAATCTCAATGTCGTCGCCGAAGGCGTCGAAACCGAATCGCAGCGCGCGCGCCTGCAGCAGATGCAATGCCATGAAGTGCAGGGTTTTTATTACAGCCGTCCGTTGTCAGGACACGAAGCCACGGCCCTGCTGGGTGAACATGGGCGCGGCTTCGGCCAGGGCGAGCAACTGGCCACCGGCTAGCGCTACGATCGGCGCCTTCAATCACCGCGCCGCGTTCATGTTACCCGGCTCATTCGCCGCGCAATGCAGCCTTGAACTCGCGGCGCCGCCGGTGTAGGGTCGGCTCGGTGTAGCCGTTGGGCACGCGACGGCCGTGGAAGACCATGTCCTGCGCGGCCTGGAAGGCTAGGCTGATGAAGTGCGGCGCCATGTTGATGTAGTTGGGGTCGCCCGCATTCTGCTGGTCCACCAGCCGGGCCATGCGCTTCAAGGTTTCCATCACCTGGGTTTCGCTGACCACGCCGTGGTGCAGCCAGTTGGCGATGTGCTGGCTGGAGATGCGCAGCGTCGCCCGGTCCTCCATCAATCCGACGTTGTGAATGTCCGGCACTTTCGACGCGCCCATGCCCTGGTCGACCCAGCGCACGACATAGCCGAGCAGGCCCTGGATGTTGTTGTCGAGTTCCTGCTGGATGTCCTCGGCAGTCCAGGTCGGCTTCGCCACCACCGGGATGGCGAGCAGGTCATCGAGCGCGGCGCACGCGCGCGAACGCAGGGCCTGCTGACGGGCGAAAACGTCGACGCGGTGATAGTGGATGGCGTGCAGGGTGGCGGCGGTGGGCGACGGAACCCAGGCGCAGTTGGCGCCGGCCTCGGGATGCGCCTGCTTCGCCGCCATCATGTCGGCCATCAGGTCGGGCATGGTCCACATGCCCTTGCCGATCTGCGCGCGGCCCGACAGGCCGCACGCCAGGCCGATGTCCACGTTCCAGTCCTCGTAGGCCCTGAGCCAGGCGGCGGACTTCATCTCGCCCTTGCGCAGCACGGGGCCGGCTTCCATCGAGGTGTGGATCTCGTCGCCGGTGCGGTCGAGAAAGCCGGTGTTGATGAAGATCAGCCGCTCGCGCGCCGCGCGGATGCACGCCTTGAGGTTGAGGGTGGTGCGCCGTTCCTCGTCCATGATGCCGATCTTGAGCGTGTTCCTTGGCAGCTCCAGCACATTCTCAATACGCGCGAACAGGTCTACGGTGAAGGCGACTTCGTCCGGACCGTGCTGCTTGGGCTTGACGATGTAGACGCTGCCCGTGCGGCTGTTGCGCAGGGGGCTGCTGTTTTTTATATCGTGCAGTGCGCAGTAGCTGGTAATGAAGCCGTCGAGCAGGCCCTCGAACACCTCGTTGCCCGCCTCGTCCAGCACCGCGTCGGTCGTCATCAGATGACCCACGTTGCGCACCAGCATCAGGCTGCGGCCGGGGATTTCGAAGAAGCGGCCTTCGGGCGAAAGATAGCGGCGGTCCGGATTCAGATTGCGGGTCAGGGTCTTGCCGCCTTTCTCGAACGAACTCGCGAGCTCGCCCTTCATCAGGCCCAGCCAGTTGCGATAGACCTTGACCTTGTCCCCCGCGTCCACGGCGGCCACCGAGTCCTCACAGTCCATGATGGTGGTAAGCGCCGCCTCCAGATAGATGTCGCGGATGCCGGTGGGGTGCAGTTCGTGGATGGGGTGGTCGGTATTGAAATGAATCTCGATGTGCAGGCCATGGTGCAGCAGGAGCAGCGAGGCGATGCCGCCGGCCCTTTCCTGATAACCCCTGAATTGACCGGGATCGCGCAGGCCAGTGTGCGCGCCGCTCGACAGCGTCACCGTGAGTTGCCCGGATTTCACCGAATAGGCGATGGCGTCGAGGTAGCTGCCTTCGATCAGCGGCGCGGCCTCGTCGAGGAAGGCCTTGGCGGTGGCGATGACCTTGGCGCCGCGCACCGGGTTGAAGGCGCCCTTCTTCTCGGCGCCGCCTTCGCTGGAAATGGCATCGGTGCCGTAGAGGGCGTCGAACAGGCTGCCCCAGCGCGCATTGGCGGCATTCAGCGCGTAGCGCGCGTTGTTCACCGGCACCACCAGTTGCGGGCCGGCGATGCGGGCGATCTCGTCGTCGACGTTGTCGGTGGCAATGCTGAAATCCTCGCCCTCGGGCAACAGGTAGCCGATGTCGAGCAGAAACTGTTTGTAGGCGACGGCGTCGTGCGCCTGCCCCTTGCGCGCCAGATGCCAGGCGTCGATGCGGGCCTGCAGTTCGTCGCGGCGCGCCAGCAACGTGCGGTTGCGCGGGGTCAGCTCGCGCACGATGTCGGCAAAACCCTGCCAGGCGCGGTCGGCTGAAATGCCGGTGCCCGGCGCGATTTCGTCGCGCACCAGGTCGTAGAGCGATTTGGCGATTTGCAGGCCGGCTACAGAGATTCGTGTGCTCATCTCTTTACCTCATGCATGTGTTCAGGTGACAAGATTGCCGGGCTTGCCGGCCACGAAGGCCTCAATGTTGTCTACCAGCTGGTCGGCCATGATCTGCATCGCATTGCGGCTGGACCAGGCGACATGGGGAGTCAGAATGAAGTTGGGCAAGTCGAGATCGAGCAGCGGGTTGCCTTCACGCGGCGGCTCGACGGCAAGCACATCGAAGCCGGCACCGGCGATCTGTCCGGACTTGAGTGCCTGAATCAGCGCTGCCTCGTCCACCAGGTTGCCGCGCGCGGTGTTGATGAGGAGGGCGCTGGACTTCATCAGGCCGAACTCGCGGGTGCTGATCAGGTGCTGCGTTTCGGGGGTGAGCGGGATGTGCAGCGAAATCGCGTCGGCCTCTTTCAGCACAGTGTCGAATGCCGCATAGCCGTCGCGCACGGCCGTGGCGTTCTTGTGTTCGGCAACCAGCACTTTCATGCCGAAGGCCTCGGCGATCTTGCGTACGCCGTTGCCGAGCGTGCCGTGGCCGATGAGCCCCAGCGTGCTGCCGTAGAGGTCGTTGATCGGGCGGGTGAACAGGCAAAACTGCTCAGATTTCTGCCACAGCCCGTCACGCACATCCTCGCGCCAGCCGATCAGGTTGCGGCGCAACGCCAGCAACAGCATGAAAACGTGCTCCGGCAGGGTGTGCACGGCGTAGCCGCGGATGTTGGATACGACGATGCCATTCGCCTTGCAGTAGGCAAGATCGACGTTGTCCGTGCCGGTGGCGCAAACGGCAATCATTTTCACGCTCGGTGCTTGCGCCAGGATGTCGCCAGGGAGCTTGACCTTATTGCTGATGACGATGCGGGCATCCTTGATCCGTGCCAGGACTTCCTCGGGCCGGGTCTGTTCATGGTCGGTCCAGTGATGTGCGAATGAGGGCGCGCGCAAATCGGCGATCAGGCTCTTGCGATCGAGGAAGACGATGCGGTGGCTCATTTGCGCTCCATGCCGGACTCGCGCTCGACGATCTTCATCACTGCCGCCGAGTCCAGCTCGCCGTTGCCGGTGCCCATCAGCGCGTTGAGATGCTGCATCACCAGTGCCGCGCCCGGCAGCGCGAGACCGAGCTCCTTCGCAGTCTGCATCACGATATTGATGTCCTTCTGGTGCAGCTTGGTCTTGAAGCCGGGCGTGTAGTCGTTGTCGAGCATGCGCTTGCCGTGCACTTCCAGGATGCGGCTGCCGGCGAAGCCCCCCATCAGCGCGTCGCGCACGCGTGCCGGGTCGACGCCGTTCTTGCGCGCGAAGGTGAGCGCCTCGGCGACACCCTCGATGGTGACCGCCACCACGATCTGGTTGCACGCCTTGGCCACCTGGCCGGCGCCGATGTCGCCCACCCGCACGATGTTCTTGCCCATCGCCTCGAATACCGGCTTCACGCGCTCGAACACCTCTGGCTTGCCACCGACCATGATCGAGAGCGTGGCGTTGATCGCGCCGACGTCGCCGCCGGAGACCGGTGCGTCGAGCATCTCGATGCCGCGCGCCTGCAGTTTTTCCGCAAACACCCGGGTCGCGGTCGGCGAGATCGTGCTCATGTCGACCACCACCGAGCCGGGTTTGGCGCCCGCGGCCACGCCGTTTTCGCCGAAGATCACCTGCTCGACGTCCGGCGTGTCCGACACCATGACGATGATGATGTCGGCCTGCGCGGCGGCTTCGGCGATCGTCGTGCAGCCCGCGCAGCCCGCTTCCACCGGCTGGGCCATGGTCTCCGGGCGGCGACCGTGCACGAAGACCGTGTGGCCGGCCTTCCTGAGGTTGATGGCCATGGGCTTGCCCATGATGCCCATGCCGATGAATGCGACGTTCATCCTGTTCTCCGTGAGTTCCGTGTCAGGCGGGTTTTACTTGTACAAAATGCTCGGCAACCACATGCCGATCTGCGGCCACAGGTAGAGCATCCCCATGGCGATCACCTGGATGCCCATGAACGGCAGCATGCCGGCAAAGATCTGGTTCAGGGTCACATGCGGCGGCGCCACGCCCTTGAGATAGAACGCGGCCATCGCCACCGGCGGCGACAGGAAGGCGGTCTGCAGGTTGAGCGCCACCATCAGGCCGAAGAACAGCGGATCGATGTTGAAGTGCGCCAGCAGCGGAATGAAGATCGGCATGAAGATGACGATGATCTCGGTCCATTCCAGCGGCCAGCCGAGGATGAAGATGATGGCCTGCGACAGCAGCATGAACTGGACCGGCGTCATGTCCAGCGACAGCACCCATTGTTCGATCAGCGCCTGTCCGCCCAGCAGCGCGAAGGCTGCGGAGAAGATTGAGGAGCCGACGAACAGCCAGCACACCATGGCCGAGGTTTTGGCGGTGAGAAAGACCGACTCCCTTACCGTGGGCAGCATGCTCACCTGCGGAACGGCCAGCAGGCACCACACGCCCATTGCAGCCATGGACATCCAGCCCACCCAGTCCGGCGGCGCCGTGGGCAGCATGCCGGCCTTGAACAGGAGGAACCAGGCCACGGAGACGCCGAACAGCATCCACAGCGGAATCCAGGTTGCACGCAGGCTGCGCCGCTTTTCGCGGGACTTGTTCAGCGACAGGTAGAGCGCGGCGAGAACGAAGCCGCCGAAGGAGCCGATCGCCGCCGCTTCCGTCGGCGTGGCCAGGCCGAACACGATGGAGCCGAGCACCGCTAGGATCAGGACGGCCAGCGGGAAGAACGAGGTCAGCAGCATCTTGAAGATTTCGAGCCGCGCGAAGGTGAACAGCGCATAGACCACGAGCAGCACCGCGAGCCCGCCGGCCAGTATCTTCCAGAACTTCGACGGCGTGGGCAGGCGCTCGACGTCGCCGGCTGCCGAGGCTTGCTCCGGTGCGGGCGCTTCAGCGGCAGCGGGCTCGGTTGCCTGCGGTGCTGCAGCTTCGGGTTGCTGCACGCCTTCGGAGGGAGGTTCCTGTACTCCCTCGGCGGGCGGTTCCTGCAATGCTTCAGCCGGGGGTTCCTGCACGCCTTCGGCGAGTGGCTCCTGCACCGCCTCGGCCGGAGGCTCCTGAATGCCCTCGGCCTGCGGTTCGTCCAGCGCAGGCGCTTCTTGCGATTCCTCGCTCACCGAGCCCATTTCCTGCAGGAGCGAAGTGTCGGCCACTTCGTCCGGCCGGGTGAGCGACTGCCAGGCAAGGCCCATGATGACTGCGAATACGATGGCTGGCAGCAACGAGGTGAACAACTCGCGCATGACGTGCGACTTGGACACGCCAGCGGCATCCTTGCTGAACGCCGCCCGCAGCAGCGAAGGCATGGCCCGTTGGCCGAAACGCCCGGCGATGCGCGCGTTGTCGTCAGGAATGTTGACCACCCGCTCTGACGCCGGCAGCGGCGGCGCCAGTTCCGGCTTCAGCTTGGCCAGGATCATCACATAGGCGACATAGAGCAGGGCCAGCATGATGCCCGGGAAGAACGCCCCGGCATACAGCTTCACCACCGACACGCCGGCGGTGGCACCGTAGACAATGAGCAGCACTGAAGGCGGAATCAGGATGCCGAGGCAGCCACCCGCAGTGATGACGCCGGCCGACAGTTTGACGCTATAGCCTGCGCGCAGCATGGCTGGCAGTGCCAAGAGGCCCATCAGCGTGACCACCGCGCCGACGATGCCGGTGGCGGTGGCGAAGATGGCGCAGGTCACCAGGGTGGCGACGGCGAGCGAGCCTGGAATGCGCGCCAGTGCGAGGTGCAGCGACTTGAACAGTTTCTCGATCAGGTTGGCGCGCTCGACCAGGTAGCCCATGAATACGAAAAGCGGGATGGAGATCAGCACGTCGTTGGTCATCACCCCGTAGGCGCGCTGCACCATCAGGTCCAGGGTCTGGGCCAAGGCGAGGTCAGGGCTGCTGCTGCGATAGGCGAGCCAGGCGAAGATCATGCCCATGCCCATCAGGGTAAACGCGGTGGGGAAGCCGAGCATGATGGTCACCACCACCAGGCTCAGCATGAGCAGGCCCAGATGTCCGTTGGTGAGGTTTCCCCAAGGCAAGAACACGGCGACGGCGATCAGGATGATCGCCATCAATGCGAATCCGAAGCGCAGTTCCTTCTTCACGGTTGGGTCTCCTGCTTCACTACGTACTGATCCAGCTGGGCGATGTCCTCGTCTTTGACCTTCACCATCTCCTTGAGCTTGTCGACGTCGACTTCCTCGACGTCCTCGACGCGGGAGGGCCAGACGCCGTCACGCAGGCAGATGATGCAGCGCAGGATTTCGACGATCCCCTGCATCAGCAGGAAAAAGCCGGCGACCGGAATCATGAACTTGAACGGATACAGGGGCAGCGGGTCGGGGCTGAAGGTCTGTTCGTGAATGGCCAGCGATTCGTTGGCATAGAACCAGCCGGCGTAGGTGAGCGCAAAAATACCCGGCAGGAAGAACACGATATACAGCACCAGATCGATGGAGGCCTGGGTGCGCGGGGCGAAGAACCCGTACAGCACGTCGCCGCGCACATGGCCGCCATGCGCCAGCGTATAGGCGCCGGCCATCATGAACAGGATGCCGTAGAGCATGATTTGCATGTCCAGCGCCCACGGATGCGGGGTGTTGAGGACGTAACGGGAAAACACTTCCCAGGAAATCAGAAAAGTCAGTCCGATGATGGACCAGGCAAAAAACCGGCCGGCGAAGGTGCTTACCTTGTCGACGAAGAGCAGCAATTTCTGCATGACGTGAGTTCTTGGAATGGCTGCAGAAAACGGCCACCCGTCCGGGGCGGGCGGCCGTGCGAGACGATGGCGACAGGTTTAGCCCTTCTTCTTGGCGAAGAAGTGGTTGTACGCCATCTTGTAGTCCACGTTGGTGTCGTTCTGCCAGCGCGCCGCGCGGCCGGCAAAAGCGCGCATGGAGTCGAGCACCCGCTTGAACGCCGGGTTCTCGGCGCTCTTGGCCGCCATGATCTTGTCCCACGACTGCAGTTGCTTGCGCAGAATGGCATCCGGCGTCTTGTAGAACTTGACGCCTTTCTTGGTGCTCATGTCGATGTAGTCCTTGGAGTAGCGGTCGATCGCCTTCCACGACATGTCGGCCGACGACGCCTCGAGGGCGTGCTTGATGATGGCCTTGTGCTCGGCGTTGAGGCCGTCGTACTTCTTCTTGTTGAACAGGATCTCGAACTGCTCGCTGGGCTGGTGGAAGCTCTGCAGCATGCAGACCTTGGCCACGTCCGGGAAGCCGAGCAGGTTGTCGGAGGACGCGTTGTTGAACTCGGCCGCATCGAGCAGGCCGCGGTCCATGGCCGGCACGATCTCGCCGCCGGGCAGCGGGTTCACCGCGGCGCCCAGATCCTTGTACATGTCGACTGCCAGGCCCACGGTGCGGAACTTCACGCCTTTCATCTGATCGGCGCTGGTGACGGGCTTCTTGAACCAGCCGAAAGGCTGGGTCGGCATCGGGCCATAGAGCATCGACACCACGTCCATGTTCATGTTCTTGTAGATTTCATCCAGCAGCTCCTTGCCTCCGCCATAGTAGTGCCAGGCCAGCACCATGTTGGGGTCCATGCCGAAAGCCGGGCCGGAGCCCCACAGCGCCACGGCCGAGTTCTTGCCGTACCAGTAGGCCACCACGCCGTGACCGCCGTCCAGCGTCCCCTTGTTCACCGCATCGAGCAGGTCGAAGGCCTTGACCACCGCCCCCGCCGGCAATACCTCGATCCGGAGTTCCTTGCCGGACATCGCATTCACCTTGCTGGCGAAGTCCACCGCGTATTCGTGGAAGATGTCCTTCGCCGGCCAGGTGCTCTGGAAGCGCAGGCTGATCGGCGCCTGCGCCTTAACGATCGAGGGAAAACCCAGCGCTGCGGCGCCGGTCGCCGATGCTGCGGCCGCGCCGAGGAATTTCCGGCGGCTCAGTTTGGGCGAGGGCTTGCTGTCTTCTTTCTTGCTCATGGCAGTCTCCTGTTGTTGTGTGTCGTGGAAAAGCAGATTTACAGTAGTACAGATTGCGAGCACCACAAAATGGCCAAATACTAATGTTCACGCCGAATTCGGGGCTGGCGACCAGGTTGCGGGTGAGGACGATCGGCGCCTGCAGACAAAGAAAAACGGCCCCATGACAGAGGGCCGTCTGAAATGCTGGTGGCCAGGGGCAGAATCGAACTGCCGACACGCGGATTTTCGATTGGCAGCGTCGTGAGCCGAATGGCGCACATGCCACAGGCGGGCTACTCGAAGGCCTGCCATATTCCCCTGCAATGATTCGTTTCACGAGAATAGTTCAGGGAAGGGACAGGCGGACACGAAGCTGCGGGAAGCGACTTCGTGATGTCTGGCATGACGACGATGATCCCCAATGCGATGCGTCTACCGTTGACGTTCGGCTTGTCCGGCGCGTTGCACGCTGCTGCGCTGGGCTTCGTGTCGTCACCGCCCCCCCCATCCGGCCTGCCGATGGGGCCCATCCAGGTCCGTCTGCTTGGAGGCGTCGCCGCCCAGGTGGCTGGGCCAATCCCGGGCGGCTTGCCCGATGCCAAAACTGCTCAGGAACCGAATTCCGGTCTGCACCAAGGTCGGGCCGTCCATGCGGCGTCGTTACGGGCGCCATTCGCAACAGCAGCGACGCCTGTCGCTGAGGCCGTTCCCCTGCCCGGGAGCGCAGGGGAACAAGAACACGAGCGTCATTCTGGGCTGCCGGATAGCGCTGTTTCAAACCCTCCGGGAGCGGCCGCTCCATCCCCTTCGGCACAGGAAGGCGCCGGGGAGAATCGTGCGACGGTCATCGGCGGCCTGCCAGACCAGCCGGGTGGCAAGCCTCAGCAGGCCAGCGGCGTGCCGACCGGCACGCCCGCCTTTCCCCTCCAGGCGCCCAAGGCCCTGCGTACCCCAGCGCCTGAGTACCCCGAAGAAGCGCGCTGGGAGAAGCGGACGGGATTGGCGACCGTGGGCTTCCGCATCGAAATCGACGGTTCTGTGGCCGAGGTGATGCTGTTGCATTCCTCGGGACATGCCGACCTGGATGCTGCAGCGATGGACTCGTTGCGGCATTGGCGCTTCGTTCGTCCTCCCGGTGCGGAATCTGCTTACTGGTATCGCTATGTCTTCCGGTTCGAGCTGACGTGATGGCTCTCGGCGAGGAGCGCTGAACCCTCGAACCAGGCCTGTTTCCATTTCCTCCGGAATCTGAGCCGGCCGATTGTTTGCCGGTACTGCAGTCCCAGAGGCGTGTTGTCCACCAACCTAATAGGAGAGTCGCATGCATCACCATCAAATCAGATACAAGACCCTTGCTGTGCTCGTCGCGGCCACGCTTGTCGCTCCCGTCGCCCCCGCTCTGGCCAAAGGGCCGCAGGCTGGGCATCACCAGCCCGCCGACGAGTTTCTGACGGGCGAAATGCTGCCCACCGGCGTGCGCATCACGCCCGAGGCAGCCGGCGGCGCTCTCTTCCAGGCCCTCAACCCGGATCTGCCGTCCAATCCCGATTTCGTGGCCGGACAGGCGGTGTCCACCAGCGTGAGCCCGAACGGCAACACCCTGCTCGTCCTCACCAGCGGCTACAACCGCAACAATGGCCCTACCGGTAGCCGCGTCTCTGCCGAGTCCAACGAGTATGTCTTCGTCTACGATATCTCCGCCGGCACGCCCATCAAGCGCCAGGTCATCCAGATACCCAATACCTTCAACGGCATTGCGTGGAATCCCAATGGCCAGGAGTTCTATGTCTCCGGCGGGATCAACGACAACGTCCATATATACGGCCTGACTGGCCAAGCTTGGACTGAGCAGGCCGTCATCGCCCTTGGCCACGGCAACGTGGGGCTGGGCCTGGGCGTGCGACCCGTCGCTGCCGGCATCGCCGTTACCCAGAACGGCAAACGCCTGGTAGTGGCCAACATGCAGAACGACAGCGTCAGCGTGGTCGATCTGGAGACGCGTGCCGAAATTGCCGAGCTGGATCTGCGCCCGGGGAAGAATAATCCGGCCCAGTCTGGCGTAGCCGGTGGTTCCTATCCTTACTGGGTGGCGATCAAGGGGGATGGCAAGGCCTACGTCAGCAGCCAACGCGATCGTGAGGTGATGGTGCTGGACGTTGCAGGCGCGCAGCCTGCCGTGATCGGCCGCATTGCCGTCGGCGGGCAGCCCAACCGGATGCTTCTCAACCGCGACCAGAGCCGCCTGTTCGTGGCCAATGGCAACAGCGACAGCGTCTCGGTGATCGACACCGCCAGCGACGCCGTTCTCGAGGAGTTCAACGTCACCGCGCCGAAGAGCGTGCTGACCAAGGCCGACAAGCTGCGTGGCGCCAACCCCAACAGCCTTGCCCTGACCCCGGGCGAGCGCTTCCTGCTGGTGACAAATGGCGGGACCAACGCCGTCGCCGTGGTGAAGCTGGGCATGATGGAACACGAAGCGAAGCGCGGTGCCGCCGAGGACGAGGATGAGGACGCGCGGCATGATGACGGCCGCAAGAGCAAAGTCGTGGGCCTGATCCCCACCGGCTGGTACCCCAACTCGGTGAGCATGAGCAAGAACGGCGACATGCTCTACGTGGTCAACGGCAAGAGCAACGCAGGCCCCAACCCCGGCGCATGCCGCAATACCACGTCCATCGCACCCGGCTCTCTCAGCGGATGCAGCGCCAACAACCAGTATGTCTGGCAGCTTACCAAGGCGGGTTTCCTGACCATGCCTATGCCCAGCGAGCAGGAGCTGGCGCAACTCACCTGGCAGGTCGCGAACAACAACGGCTTTACGCAAACCGGCAAACACGATCAGGCGAGGGAGATGATGTCCTTCCTGCGCAACAAGATCAGACACGTGATCTATGTGGTGAAGGAAAACCGCACCTACGATCAGGTGCTGGGTGATTTGGAGAAAGGCAACGGCGATCCGTCCCTCACCCTCTTCCCCGAGCCCATCACCCCCAACCACCACGCCCTGGCACGCAACTTCGTGACCCTGGACAATTTCCACGACAGCGGCGAGGTAAGTGGCGACGGTTGGAACTGGACTACTGCAGCGCGCACCACCGACTACACTGAGAAGACTGTCGCAGTGAACTACGGCGGTCGTGGCTTTACCTACGATTGGGAAGGCGCCAACCGTAATCTCAACGTGAGCCTGTCCGCCACCGCCGAACGGGTGGCACAGAATCCCGCCAGCCCCAATGACCCGGATCTGCTGCCCGGGACGGCGGACGTGGCCGCGCCGGACACTGCCGAGGAGGCAGGGGCGGGCTACCTGTGGGACGGTGCCCTGCGCGCCGGGCTCTCCATCCGCAACTACGGCTTTTTCGTGGGCAACCTGGGCAGCTCGAACGCCATGACCGAAGAGCAGCTGGCCGACCCCTACGCCCACGGCCTGCCCCAGGCGGCTTCCCTCAAGCAAGCGCTTGCCGCTCACACCGATCCCTATTTCCGCGGCTACGACCAGAACAATGCGGATTTCTACCTGTTCAAGGAATGGGAGCGCGAGTTCGATGGGTACGCGGCGAAGGGCACGCTGCCCAATCTGTCGTTCGTTCGCTTCCCCCACGACCACTTCGGCAATTACTCGACGGCCAAGTTTGGCGTGAATACCGTCGAGACCCAGATGGCGGATAACGATTACGCCATCGGCCAGTTGGTGCAGAAAGTGGCCAACAGTCCGTTCAGGGACAACACCCTGATATTCATCGTGGAGGACGACGCCCAGAACGCGCCCGATCACATGGACGCACACCGCAGCATCGCTTACGTGGTGGGGCCTTATGTGAGGCAGGGCGCGCTGGTGTCCGAGCACTACACCACGGTGAGCATGCTGCGCACCATCGAGGACATCCTGGGCATCAAGCCCATGGGCATCACCGATGGCCTGGCTCTGCCCATGGCCGGGCTCTTCGAGAAGGTGAAGCGCCCCTGGAGCTACACCGCACGGGTGCCCGAGGTGTTGCGCACCACCCGTCTGCCACTGCCTGAGCGCACGGCTGCCAACAGCCTGCCTGCTACCGCGAAAGCGATGGCCTACGCCAAACCCAAGCGCGACGCCGACTACTGGGCCCAGGTCATGGGTGGCCAGGACTTTTCCGTGGAGGACCGGCTGGACGAACCGCGTTTCAACCGAGCCCTGTGGAAGGGGCTGAAGGACTCGCCCTACCCAACCGAGCGCCATGGCCGTGACCTGTCCGAGGAGCGTACCAAGCTGCTGGACAAGTTGAGCCAGATGTAACGCCAAGCAAGGCTGATGGACTCCTGGGCGGGCGGCCATGGCCGTCCGCCCATTCCTTGTGTTCATCCTGAATCTGCAATGGCAGGTCGTGCTTCAGGCCGGCTTGCAGACGTCATTTTTCAATTTCAAATGCAGCACGAAGCGGTCAAAAAATGAAACACCCTTACACACTTCATTCTCTCAACGCGCTTTCCCTCGCGCTGGCCGCCGTGTCTGGCCAGCCCTGCGCTGCCGCCGACGAACCCGCGCCGGAGATGGTGGTCACCGCCACCCGGGTCGAACGGCAGGTGTTCGACACCCCCCAGGCGGTGACTGTGCTGGACGACCTGGCGGTGCAGCAGGCCAATGCCGGCACCACCCCGGACATCCTGTCTGGTGCGGAAGGCGTGCTCATCCAGAAGACCAATCCAGGCGGTGGGTCGCCCTTTATTCGCGGACTCACCGGCAAGCAGGTGCTCATCCTGGTGGACGGGGTGCGGGTGAACAACTCCTACTACCGCTTCGGTCCCCACCAATACCTCAACACGCTCGACCCTAACCTGATCGAGCGCATCGAGGTCGTGCGCGGCCCGACCTCGGTACTCTATGGCAGTGACGCCCTGGGTGGCGTGATTAATGTCGTCACCCGCAAGCGCACGGATTTTTCCGGTGCCAGGGGGGCTGAAGGCCTGGCGGTTCTGCATGGCGCCAGCGCCGATGGCAGTCTGGCAGGGCGCCTGCAGGTGGAAGGCAATTTCAACCAGCTGGGATACCTTGGCGGGATCAGCGGCAAGCGTTTCAACAGCCTGGAAGGGGGCGGCGACGTGGGCGAACAGAAGCCCACCGCCTACGACGAACTGGACGGCGACCTGAAGCTGAACTACCGGCTCGTCGGCGGCGGCGAGCTGATCTTTGCCCACCAGATCAGCCGCCAATTCGATGTGCCGAAGACCAGCGAGGTCACCCTGGGGGACAAGCTCAAGTTCAACTACGAGCCCCAATTGCGCTCGCTGAGTTACCTGGAATACCGGGGCCGGCATGACGAGGCCGCGCTGGTTTCCGACGTCAAGCTCAACGTCTCTTTCAACCGGCAGAAGGAAGGCGAGGAGATCGTCAAGGTGTCCACGCCCACCCTGGAGACGCGTGAAACCACCGACGTGAAGACCGTGGGCGCCACGAGCCAGTTCAGCAGCAAGCTCGGCCGCTCCCACCAGCTTACTTACGGTTTTGACTACTACCGCGACCTGTTCGACACCCGCATGACGCTCACCGATCTGTCCACCGGTGCGGCGACGGCCATGACGCCCGGCACGCCCGACGGCGCCAAGTACGAAAGCTGGGGCGTCTACCTGCAGGACGAAGTGCGGTTTACCGATCGGTTCGAGACCATCCTGGGCGCGCGTTACGCCCACTTCAAGGCGGAAGGCGCCATCGGCATCAATCAATTGAACCTCTCCGACGGCGAGGCGACCGGAAGTATCAATGCGCTCTATCGGCTTGCACCCCGCTGGAACCTCGTGGGCGGTGTCGCGCAGGGTTACCGGGCGCCGAGCATGGAGGATTTCTTCGGTCGGGTGGATTTCATCTCGGAGATTCCCAACACCCAGCTCACGCCGGAGCATTCGCTGAACAAGGAGATCGGGGTCAAGTACTACTCCCCGCGCACCTCCGGCGACTTCTACCTCTTCCATGCCACTTACGACGACCTCATCGACCGTGTCACCGTGTCGCCTGGTGTGCAGCAGCGGCAGAACATCCAGCGTGCCCTGATCAAAGGGGCGGAATTCGGACTGAGGCACGCCTTCTCCGAGCGCTGGTCGGTGGCCGGCAACCTGAGCTACACCTGGGGCGAAGACCGGGATACCGAACAGCCCTTGCGCCGCATCCCTCCGCTGAACGGCAGCCTGCATGTGCGCTACGCCCCGCATGAGCGCGCCTGGTACGAGGTCTACAGCCTGTTTGCCGACCGCCAGGACCGTCTGGCTCCCGGCGACCTTTCGGATCCCCGCATCCCGGCCGGAGGTACGCCGGGCTACGGCACGCTCAATTTCAAGGCGGGCTTCCAGCCTGGGCAGGGGCAGGACCTTCTGGTGAGCCTGGAGAACCTCACCGACGTCAAATACAAATCCCACGGGTCCGGCGTTTACGCGCCGGGCTTCAATCTGGCAGTGACCTGGCGGCTTGCCTTCCAGTGATCTGCAAACTCGCAACTGAAATGGAGAATTTCATGATCCCCAGAATCAAACTTCTTACCGCCGTCGTATCCGGCCTGCTGGTCAGCGGCACCGCCGCCTACGCGGGCAGCCCCGATCTGCTGACCCGGCCTGCCGGCCCCAGCGCCGACGGCCTGACCGGCATCACGCCCAACAATTGGCAGGTCACGCCCGCCGGTGAAAAAATACGTGTCGGCCACGTGCCGCTGGGCATGATCATCAGCCCGGACGGCAAGGATCTGTGGATCAGCAACAACGGCTACGGCCAGCATTCCCTGATGCGTGTTGATCGCGAAAACCTCGCCATCCGCGACAGCATTCCCTACGAGTCCCCGGAGGGTCTCTTCATCGGCCTGGCCGCCAGCAAGGACGGCAAACATATCTACGCTTCCGGCGGCCATACCAACATGGTGCGCGTCTATGAAGTGACGGCCTCCGGCATGGTCGAGACCGGCCAGATCCAGGTCGATCCGCGCCGCAAGGGCGGCTTCATCACCGGCCTGGCCCTGTCTGCCGACGAGAGCCGGCTGTTCGTGGCCAACCACCAGGGCGGCGACGTGGCGGTGATCGACCCGGTCGCCGCCACGGTCACCCACCGCATTCCCATGGGCATCAGCGCCGATCCCTATAACGCCAGCACGTTCCCCTACGGCGTGCTGCTCAGCGCGGATGGCAAGAAGCTGTATGTGTCCAACTGGAAGGAAGGCAGCATTGCCGTGGTGGACGTGAACAACCCGGATGCTGCCACCGTCGTCAAGAACATCCCGGTTGGCCAGCACCCCAACGCCATGATCTTCAGCCCCGCCGGCGATCGGTTGTACGTAGCCAACGCCAACAGCGACAGCGTCTCCGTCATTGATACTGCCACAGACGCCATGTTGTTCGACATCGACGTGCGTCCCTACAAGAATGCGCCTTCCGGCAGCACGCCCAACGCCCTGGCCGTGTCCCCGGACGGCGAGACCCTCTATGTGCTGAACGCAGGCGAGAACGCCGTGGTGGTGGTCGAACTGGAAGGCCACGAAAAGGAACATCACAAACACGCCCGCAAACTGGAGGACGTGAGGCACTACGAGGTGAAAGGCCGCATCCCCACCGGCTGGTACCCTACGGCGCTCAGCATCAGCCCGTCAGGCGACAAGCTCTATGTCGCCAACTCCAAGGACGTGGGCCTGGGCCAGAACGCCTACCCCAAGACTTACATCGGCGACCAGATGATTGGTTCGCTCTCGGTGATCGATGTGCCCAATGAGGGAACGCTCAAGCGCTACACCCGCCAGGTCCGCGAGAACAACCTGGTGGCCAGGGGCAAGGCTGTAGTAGCCGGCGGCGAGGAGGGCGAAGGCCATGCCCATGGCAGCATCCTGAAGCAGCTGCCCATCAAGCACGTGGTTTACATCCTCAAGGAAAACCGTACTTACGACCAGATCTTCGGCGATCTGCCAGGTGGCAACGGCGACCCTGGCCTGCTCATGTTCGACGACCATAGCGCGCCCAACCACCGCCGCCTGGCCAGCGAATACGTGTTGCTGGACAACACCTATTGCGACGCAGAGATCAGCAAGGACGGCCATGAGTGGTCCATGGGGGGCAATGCCACGGACTACACCATGAAGGTCTGGCCGAGCGACTATTCGGGTCGTGGCACGCTGATCAACCGGGCCTTGATCGCAATCACCAACGTGCCCGGCGGCTACCTGTGGGACGCTGCCAAGGAGGCCGGCATCAGCTATCGCTCCTACGGCGAATACGTGATCAACGGCAAGAAAAACGCGGATGGCAGCTACGCTCCGGCAACCACCCGCATGCCTGCCCTGGCGGACCATTTCTCGCCCATGTACCGCACCTACGACCTCAAGCACATGGACAAGACGCGTGCCGACGTCTGGCTCGCCGAATTCGAGTCCTACAAAAAGACCGGCGACTTCCCCAACCTGTCCATCATCAGCCTGCCCAACGACCATCTGGCTGGCACGAGCCCCGGTTATCCCACGCCCCAGGCCATGATGGCGGACAATGATCTGGCCCTTGGCCGCATCGTCGATGCCATCTCTCATTCGCGCTTCTGGCCCAACACCTTGATCATGGTCATCGAGGACGACACGCAGGATGGTTTCGATCATGTCGACACCCACCGCACGCCGGCCCTCCTCATTAGTCCCTACATCAAGCGCAGGGCCGTTGACCACACGCACTACAGCACCGTGTCCATGATCCGTACGGCGGGCGTGTTGCTGGGGCTAAAGCCCATGAGCCAGTTCGACGCGGCGGCGATCACCATGGAGAACAGCTTTACGGTCAAGCCGGACTTCACGCCTTACGAGCATGTCGTGCCTGCCCAGAATCTCTATGAGATGAATCCCGCCCTGGCGGCGCTGCAGGGTGAAAAGCGCCAGCTTGCCGAGCGTTCCATGAAGCTCGATCTTGCAGAAGTGGACGCGGCGGACATGCACGAATATAACGACATCCTGTGGAAGGCGATCAAAGGCACGCAGCCGATGCCGCAGCTGATCCAGCGGCAGCGCGAACCGGGTATCCGGGAGGTGCTTCTGGTTTCCCGGCTTGGCAAGTAACGAGGACTGAAGCGAGTCGTAGGCCGGCCCCACGGGGCCGGCCTTTTTGTTTTTCAGTGTGCGGCTATGGGCGAGGGTTGGTGGGCATGGCTGTTCTTGCAATCGCAGCCATGCAGTACGTTCAGGAGGGGCTGGCATACGCGGTTTTCTTGGAATCTCCACCGGGCGAAATAAAGCGAAAACGGCCCCCATCGCTGGGAGCCGTCGTAAATACTGGTGGCCAGTCTCGGAATCGAACCAAGGACACGCGGATTTTCAATCCGCTGCTCTACCAACTGAGCTAACTGGCCAAAAGAGGCGGCAATTTAACCGGTTTGCCCCATTCAAGTCAAGCTGGAACCGCGTGGATTTGGTTCAGCACGCCAGTCCATGCAGGCCGCACAGGTGGCGTTTTACGAGCGCCAGAACGACCCACAGCCAGAACAGCAGGAAGAAGGTGAGTATCGGCACGTGGGCGTCGATCACGAAGCGCGGGGTAATGAAACGCACGGCGCGCACCACCGGGCCGCTGACGATGCGCAGTACGCGGTAAAAGAGGTTCTGTTCGCGGTATTTGCCGGCCAGCACGGCCAGGGCACCTTGACCGAGAAGCGCGAAACCGGCGACTTCGACAAGGGTACGCAGAATGGAAACCAGCAGGATATCGAACGGCATGGCGCGGTGTTAGTGGAAGGAAGCGTTCGATTCTAACGCAGCTTGTCAGGCTGTCGCTTGCCCGTGACAATGTGTCCTGACCTAACTGTGTATTCGAGAACCCATGATGAACTATGACCGTGTGCGACACGGCCTGCGGGGCATGTTCTTCAACATGCTGGGCCAGCGTGAACGTGCACTGGATGCGTACCGTGACAGCCACCGCGCCGACCCGACTTACGCGCCCACGCTCAGTACGCTGGGCTGGCTGGAGGCGCAGCAGGAACGCTGGACCGCAGCGGAAGCCTGGTTTGTGCGCGCCGTCGAACTCGAGCCGAACGACGCCCACGCCTGGTTCAACCTCGGTTACGTGCGTGACAAGGGCGGCATGGACGAGGCGGCGGTGGTGGCCTTGCAGCGGGCGACCGGGCTCGATCCGAACAATGACCGCGCCTGGTACGGGCTGGGGATGCTACATGCCCGGCATGGCCGTCATGCCGCGGCTGCCGCAGCGCTGACCGAAGCAGGACGCCTGCAGCCGATGAACGGCCTGGCCTGGTATGCGCTTGGCATGGCCTGGCAGCATTGCAACGAGCCCGCCAAGGTGGCGGAAGTGATCGAGCACACCCTGACGCACGATCCGCAGACCGCGCAACGACTGATCCGGGACACCGGCCGCAGCGACTACGCGCACCGGCTGGGCTGAAGAAAAGCGTGAACAAAAAAAGCCGGCCTTCAGGCCGGCTTTTTAATTGCGCGCCCGAAGGCACGCTTGAGGCAGCGGTCAGGCGGCCTCGGTCTTGATGTCGCCTTCCAGGCTCGGGTAGCGCACGTGGTCGACCAGTTCCTGGATCTCCTTGGCGGGTGCCTTGGAGATCAGCGAGCCGATGAAGACCCCGAGGAAGCCGGCCGGCATACCGAACACGCCGGCGGCGATCGGCTTGATGGCGAACCACTCGTTGGCTGCGACGCCGCCGAAGAAGTCGTAGGTGATGTACATGTAGTACATGCACACGATCAGGCCGGCCAGCATGCCGACAACCGCACCGAGGTAGTTGGCGCGCTTCCAGAACACGCCGAGCACCAGCGCCGGGAAGAACGCCGAGGCAGCCAGCGAGAACGCGGCACCGACCAGGAACAGGATGTCGCCCGGCTTCAGCGATGCGGTGTACGCAGCCAGCAGGGCGACCACCAGCAGCAGGCCCTTGGCAATGGCCAGGCGGCGCACCGTGGAAGCCTTCGGGTCGATCATCTTGTAGTAGACGTCGTGCGACAGCGCGTTGGCGATGGTCAGCAACAGGCCGTCGGCGGTCGACAGTGCAGCCGCCAGACCGCCCGCCGCCACCAGGCCCGAGATGACGTAGGGCAGGCCGGCGATTTCCGGCGTGGCCAGCACGATGAGGTCGCCGCCGATGGTCATTTCGGCGAGCTGCACCAGACCGTCCTTGTTCATGTCGGTGAGCTTCATCAGGGTCGGGTCCACCGCCGCCCAGTTGGCCACCCAGGCCGGAAGCGACGCAAACGACGAGCCGATCAGGTTGTGGTAGACCTCGAACTTGACCAGCACCGCCAGCGCGGGCGCGGTGAAGTACAGCAGGAAGATGAAGAACAGCGACCAGAACACCGACTTGCGCGCATCGCGCACCGAAGGCGTGGTGTAGTAGCGCATCAGGATGTGCGGCAGCGAGGCGGTGCCGACCATCAGGCACAGCACCAGCGCGATGAAGTTGCGACGCTTGGTGTCGGAAGCTTTCTCGTCCTCGGCCTTCGCGGCGGCGATTTCCGCTTCGGTGGCGTTGGGGTTGTCCTTCAGCAGCTTCTTCTCTGCGCCTTTTCCGGAAAACGCCGCAGTGTGAGCTGCGACCGGACCGGCCTTGGCTTTTGCGCCGTCGGCAGCTTTTTTCAGGCTGGCCAGCAGTGCATCGGGACCGGTCAGGTCGGCGATTTCCTTGGTCTTGGCCTCGATCTTCTTGGCGTCGGGTGCGGGCGCGGCGTTCAACTCGGCCAGTTCAGCGTCGAGCTTGGCACGGGCTTCGCCGACGATGGTGTCGGCCGAGCCGGCGGCCATCGCGGCTTCCAGCGCCTTGACCTTCTCTTCGGCGGCGAGCTGCTTTTCCTTGTGCAGTGCGCGCACCGAGGCTTCGGCGGCGCCCAGCACCGTGGCCGGATCGTTGAACTCCTTTTCCTTGGCGGAGACTTGCTCCAGCACCTGGCCATAGGCGATCTGCGGGATCGGGTTGCCGGTGATGTTCACCGACAGCCATACCACGGGAATCATGTAGGCGATGATCAGGATGATGTACTGGGCGACCTGGGTCCAGGTCACCGCGCGCATGCCGCCGAGGAAGGAGCACACCAGGATGCCGGCGAGACCGGCGAACACGCCGACCTGGAATTCCAGGCCGGTGAGGCGGGCGGTAATCAGACCCACACCATAAATCTGCGCGACCACGTAGACGAACGAGCAGATGATGGCCGCGGCGACGCCGATGGTGCGCGGCAGGTTGCCGCCGTAACGCGAACCAAGAAAGTCGGGAATGGTGAACTGGCCGAACTTGCGCAGGTAGGGCGCGAGCAGCAGCGCCACCAGCACATAGCCGCCGGTCCAGCCCAGGATGAAGGCGAGGCCGTCAAAACCGCTCAGATACAGGGTGCCGGCCATACCGATGAAGGAGGCTGCCGACATCCAGTCGGCACCGGTGGCCATGCCGTTGAACAGCGCCGGCACGCGGCGTCCGGCGACGTAGTATTCCGACACGTCGGCGGTCTTCGACATGATGCCGATACCCGCATACAGCGAGATGGTCGCGGCGAGGAAGATGTAGCCGATGTATTTCGGCGCCAGCCCCATCTGCTCCAGGATGGCGAGCACGATGACGAAGGCGATGAAGCCGCCGGTGTAGAAGGTGTAGTACTTCTTGAGCTGCTGGAAGAACTGGCTTTGGGTTTGGGTGCTCATTCTTCATCTCCCTCGTGGACGCCGAATTCCTTGTCCAGCTGGTTCATGCGATGGGCATAAAACCAGATGACGAGGACATAGATGATGAGTGAACCCTGGGCTGCCATGTAGAAGGCGAAGGGGAAACCCATGATGACGATATCGTTCAGCTGGGGGGCAAAGTAGATGACGACGAACGTCACCACGAACCAGATGGCGAGCAGGACTGCGGTGAGCCGCAGATTCTTGCGCCAGTACTCCTGATGTCTCTCCGACAACTGCATGGCAATTCCTCCGTGAGCGTGAGTGGGGAACGCGCTTTATTAATGGTTTTGCGCGTGCGCGGAGTGTAAGGATTTGCGGCGCGGCCTACAAACAGATTAGTAGGCGCTAATTTGCTGATAGCCAGCGCCGGGCGCGCAGCAGGCCGCGCAGTTGGTGTGCAGTCGCGAGATTGTCGCGTTGCGCGGCCTGCAGCAGCACCAGCCACAGCTCGGCGGTGGCGAAGGCGTCGGCCAGCGCACCGTGGCGCGCGTAGACGGCGATGCCGAAGTGCGCCAGCCAGTCGTCGAGATGACGGCAGCGCGGGGCGGCATCGGGGAACAGCAGTGGCGCGACGACAGCCGCGTCGAACCAGGGTGCAGCGATCGACAGACCCAGATGTTCGCGCTCGACGCGCTGCAACACGGTCTGATCGAATGCGGCATGAAAAGCTACCCGCGGCGTGCCTTGCGCAAACTCCAGCCAGGAGAGCAATGCCTCATGCGGAGCGTGGCCGGCGCGCTGTTCGCTACCGCTGATGCCGTGGATCAGGATGTTGGCGGCAGCGGTCGATTGAGCCTGCGTGAGCCCGACTTCAAGGCTGGCATTGAGTGCGATACGCCCCTGTTCGATGGCCACCGCACCGATTGCAAGCAGGGGATCACGCTGCGCGTCCAGGCCGCCGGTTTCCACATCGACCACGCACCAGCGCATGTCGGCAAGCGGCTGCTTGAGGTCGACCTTTTGCCGGGACAGCGCTGCGCGCCGCGCGCTGCTGGCGGCATCCAGCGGCGGCAGGCGTTTGGAAAACGGCCAGATCACAACTTGTAATCCATCGCCAGCCGCGCCTGCACCTTGCGCGCCTGACGCAGGGCTTCCTTCAGAATGCGGCGGTCGAGCGGATTCAGCGTGTCCGGGTCGAGATGATTGTCGGGCGGTATGCCGGCACGCTGCTGCCCATGCTGGTGGCGCAGCCGCAGCAGCTGCAGGAAGTGGAACGCCCGGTTCCAGTCGGCCAGTTCGGTATCGGGGATGTGCAGCGCGTGCGCGGCTTCGCGCAGCCGCTTGGCGGTATTGGTTTGCGGGCTGCCGGCGGCCAGCGCAAAAATGCGCGCCGCGTCGACAAACGGCGTGGCACCGTTGAGCTTGAGATCGATCGTGTGGGGATGGGCGTTATCGTCCGACAGCACGAAGTCGCGCACCAGCCCCAGCGGCGGACGGTTGCGCAGGGCGTTGCCGGCCATCTGGTGCAGGAAGCGCGGGTTTTTTTGCGCGGCGCGGTTGAGCCAGGCGCGCAGGTCGAGCGCCAGCGCGGCATCGCCGGTGAGCGGGCGAAAGTCGAAAAAGATGCTGGCATGCAGCAGCGCGTCGGGGCTGCCGTGGTCGATCCATTGGGTGAACTGCTGCTGCCAGTCGGCCAGCGACAGGCACCATTTTGGGTTGCCCGCCATGATGTCGCCCTTGCACAGCGGGAACCCGCAGGCATCGAGCCGCTGGTTCACCCGCCGCGCAAAGGCGAGCAGCGCGTCGCGCTGGGCATCGTCCGCCGCGGCATAGATCAGCGCATTGTCCTGGTCGGTGGCGAGCGTCTGCTCCATGCGGCCTTCCGATCCCAGCGCCAGCCAGCACCAGCGCAGCCCGATCAGCGCATCATCGGTTTGATATTCCAGTGTAATGATGCGCTCGGTGAGGCGGTCGTTGAGGCTGGAAATGATCGCGGTGAGGTTTTCCGCGTCCATTCCCTGCGCCAGCAGGCTGTGCGCCAGATCGCCGATGTCATGTGCCCGCGCGGGCAGGCTGGCAGGATCCTCGCTGCGTGCAATCGCGGCGGTGATGCCTTCCACCGACAGGCGGCGTAGCGCGAACACGTCCTTCTCCGACACCACCCCGACCAGCTGCCCGTCCCGCACCAGCGGGATGTGATGAATGCCCTGACGCGCCATCAGCACCAGGGCATCGGCCACCGGCGCATCAGCCGAGAGCGTTGCTGGCCGCGGCGTCATGACGTCGGCAATCGGGGTCGTGAGCGGCACGCGGGCCAGGGTCACACGCGCCAGCACATCCTTCAGGGTGAGAATGCCGACCGGTTGCATTGCTTCGTCGGTGACCACCACCGACCCCACCCGTGCCGCCTCCATTGCCGCCAAGGCATCGGCCAGAGGGGTGCTGGCCCAAGTGGACAGGGGCGTGTGTTGCACCAGGCTGGCCAAGGGGCGCGCGAAGCGGCTGTCGTCATCCAGCGCCAGCGCGTATTCGGCCTGCACCGCGCGATGGGACTCCTCCAGCAGGCTGGCGATGCGGCGCGTGCAGAAATCGTTGAACTCCGCGCTTTTGGCAAGCAGCGAGTGGAAATCGGCAGCAGCCAGCAGATAGCAGAAGGTGTCAGTCTCCGCGACATAGCGGTTGGCCGCGCCGCGGCCCGCCAGCAGCGCGCCCAGCGGAAACATCTCGCCGGTGGCCAGTTGCAATACGGTCTGGCCCTCGGCGGTGTCGCCGCTGACCGTGCCCTGCTTGATGATGAACAGCGAGTCGGGCGGCGTGTCGGCCGGCTCCAGCAGCACAGCGCCGCGGGCAAAATAGGCCACCGACAGACGCTGGACCAGCCACAGCACCTCGTCTTCGGCCATCGCCGAAAAGGGCGCCTGCCTCCGCAGCGCTTCAAGGGTGGCGCGGTGCAGGCTGTTGGCGAGCGGGATGATATGGGTCATGGGCACGTGTCTGGGCAGCACCGGGATGGCTGCAATTTACAGTGCATCCGCAACCGGATGCAAAAATTGAACGTCGCTCCGGTTTGATAAAATGCGCCATCAAGCCGGGATGGCGCGCCAAACGCACAGCGGGCCTGCCCACCTGAAACCAACGCCTCACTGCAGGGTCAACCCCCTACACATTCAATCGCGCTTCACACAATGGCCAACCCCCAAAAAACCAATCCGCTGGTCGAGCTCCTGATCAACATCGCCATCCCCTCCGTCATCCTGATGAAATTCAGCGGCGAGCAGGAACTCGGCGTGGTGGGCGGGCTGCTTGTGGCGCTGGCGTTTCCGCTGGTCTGGGGCGCGCTCGATCTTTTCGGGCGCCGCAAGCTCAATTTCATTTCCGTGCTGGGACTGGTCAGCATCCTGCTCACCGGCGGCATCGGCCTGCTGCAGCTCGACACCCAGTGGCTGGCGGTGAAGGAAGCCGCGATTCCCGGCCTGATCGGGCTGGCCGTGCTGGTTTCCGCCCGCACCCGCTATCCGCTGGTGAGAACCCTGCTGTACAGCCCGGCGCTGATCGACGTCGCACGGGTGCAGCGCCAACTGGAAGCGCGGGGAACCGTGCGGGAATTCGACGCGCGCCTGCAGAAAGCGACCACGCTGCTCGGCGGCACCTTCTTCTTCTCGGCGGCGATGAACTATTTTCTGGCCATCTGGATTGTCACCAGCCCGGCGGGCAGCGAGGCTTTCAACGCGGAACTCGGACGCCTGACCCTGCTGAGCTATCCGATGATTGCCCTGCCGTCGATGCTGATGATGATGGCGGTGCTCTATTACCTGGCCCGTGCGATGCGCGAACTGGCCGGGCTGAAGCTGACCGAAGCGCTGAATCGGGGCGGCGACCGCCGCTGATTCCTGCCTGAGCATCCCCAAGCGCGTGCCTGGACAATAAAAAAGCCCCGCTTCGGCGGGGCTTTTTACTGGGTTGGGCCAGAGCGGGAGCTTACATCATGCCCATGCCGCCCATGCCGCCCATGTCGCCGCCGCCCATCGGCATGGCCGGCTTGTCTTCCGGCAGGTCGGCGACCATGCAGTCGGTGGTCAGCATCAGGCCGGCGATCGAGGCGGCGTTCTGCAGCGCGGTGCGGGTGACCTTGGTGGGGTCGAGCACGCCCATCGCCACCATGTCGCCGTATTCGCCGGTGCCGGCGTTGTAGCCGAAGTTGCCCTTGCCTTCCAGCACCTTGTTGACGACGACCGAGGGCTCTTCGCCGCAGTTCTTGACGATCTGACGCAGCGGCTCTTCGATCGCGCGCAGCACGATCTTCACGCCGGCGTCCTGGTCGTGGTTATCGCCCTTGACCGCAGCGGCCACGGCGCGGGCGCGCAGCAGCGCGACGCCGCCGCCGGGGACGATGCCTTCCTCAACGGCGGCACGGGTGGCGTGCAGCGCGTCTTCGACACGGGCCTTCTTCTCCTTCATCTCGACTTCGGTCGCGGCACCGACCTTGATCACCGCCACGCCGCCGGCCAGCTTGGCCTTGCGCTCCTGCAGCTTCTCGCGGTCGTAGTCGCTGGTGACTTCCTCGATCTGCTTGTTGATCTGGGCGATGCGGCCCTTGATCGCGT
>JAJYXG010000021.1:0-48642 GCA_021791095.1 Pseudomonadota bacterium | reverse complement strand
CCACGTCGAACGCATACAGGCGCCCGGTCGACGCCATCATCGCGCCGATGGCGAGCGTCTTGCCGCCGGCGCCGGCGCAGAAGTCGCACACCATCTCGCCGCGCCGCGCGCCGAGCAAGAGCGCCAGCAGCTGGCTGCCTTCGTCCTGCACTTCCAGGCTGCCGTCGAGAAACAGCGGATGGCGGTTGATCGCCGGATGGTCCTTGAAGCGGAGGCCCCACGGCGAATACGGCGTCGCCTCGACTGCCAACCCTTCTGCCTGCAGCTGCGCCAGCACCGCATCACGACCGGCCTTGTGCGCGTTCACCCGCACGTCGAGTGGCGCCGCCTGCTGCAGCGCGCGGCCAAGCGCGAGGATCTCGGTGTCGCTCATCGAAGGCTGCAGTTTCTCGACCACCCAGTCGGGCAGTTCGGCCGCCACCGCCAGCGGCAGGTCGTCCGTTTTGGCGTTGCGGATGTGGTCGATGAGTTCGGGCTTGGCGAATTTTTCCAGCGTCGCACCGCTCATGCCGCGCGCCTTGATCAGCCAGGCGACGATCAAGGTGCGCGGATTGGCTGCCGGCACCACGACCGACAGATAGCGGTAACGCCGCAGCACGCCGAACACGGCCTCGGCCACGAAGGCGCGGTCATGCGAGCCGAGCTTCTTGTGCTCGCGGAAGAAGGCCGACAGCACGGCGTCGGCCGGACGCTTGAAATCCAGCACCAGATCGAGCGCCTGGGTGGCGAATTGCAACAGCGGGGGGTTGAGTTCCATCGGGGGGTGCAGGCAGGGTTGGCAGACGGCAGGAACAACCCTGCCAAGAATTTACTCGTCGTCGCCGAGCTCGGGGTCCCAGCCTTTTTCGCGCGCACGCTCCGTGGCCATCTTGTACAGGGCCGCGTGACGCTCGCGCAATTCGGGCGGCAGCCGGCTGGGCAGGTTGCCGTATTTGTCCCACTCGGCCTCGATCTTCTCGGTCAGCGCCTGCATTTGTCCCAGCTGCCAGCCAGCGCAGTCCTCGGTCTCGGAGATGAAGCCGAACAACCATCCATCGAGCACAACGCGCGCCAGCATGGTGACGCCATGCTTGTCGTTGTAAAAGCCGGCGTAGGTCATTTTGTTGTTCATGGCTGCGAATCTCTGTCTTTCAAACTTTCATCATAAGGAAAGCGCGTGTGGCCGTAGCGGATCACGAGCACCGCGCAGGCCAGCAGCAGCATCGAGGCGGTCACGCCCAGCATGCGCCAGACGTCGAGGCTTTTCATGTCGAGCACCAGGTAGCGCGCCAGCGCAACGATGGCAATGTAGATGGGAAAACGCACCGGCAACTGCCCAGACTGAAAATACACCCCGACCATGGCCAGGATTTCCAGGTACAGGAACAGCAGCAGCAGATCAGCCAGCGTCACCGTTCCGGCACCGACCATGGTCCTCACTTCGGACACGCCCGCCACCAGGGTGGCCAGCGTGATGACGACGAGGCCGACGGCCTCGAGCGCCCCCAGCACATTGAGTGCCCGGCGCGAGAATTGGCGGTCTTTGGCAGGGTTCATGGCGTCGACCGACGGGTGAGGCGCAAGGATACCATCGGGGGCGTGTCAGGTCTCATTTTGCCCGGGCATGCACCAGCCATTCTCGCCAGATGGCCACCGACACCGCGAGCAGCACCGGCCCAAGAAAAAGGCCGATCAGGCCGAATGCATTGAGGCCGCCCAGCACGCCCAGGAACACCAGCAAAAAAGGAATCCGCGTCGGCCCGCTGATGACGAGGGGGCGGATCAGGTTGTCGACCCAACTCACCACCAGCGCCCCCCACAGGAACAGCCCCAGCGCGGCCTGGGTTTCGCCATGTGCCAGCAGATTCAGCGACAGTCCGATCCACACCACCGGTCCGACAAAGGGAATCAGCGACACCAGGGCGGTGATCACCCCCCACAACGCCGGCGCGGCAACGCCGGCTGCCCAGTAGCCCAGGCCGGCCAGCACGCCTTGCGCAAGCGCGGTAAGCACGATGCCGAACACCACGGCGCGCACCGTCACGCCAACGGCCTGAATATAGCCGGGCGCCGCTTCGCCCAGCCAGCGCGTGGCCACCCTGCGAAATTGCGCGAGCGCGCTGTCACCGTGGCGATACAAAAAGAACAGCGCGAAAACCGCCAGACCGAATTTTGCAACGTTGCGTCCAATGCCGCCCGCCAGCGCTCTCAAGCGGTTGGTGTCGGTCAGGCCCAAGGCGTCGATCTGCGCACGAACCCACAGCGGATCGGCCTGCACCCGCTGATACTGCGCGACGATCCATTCCCCGCCCGGCCAGGCGCGCACCCCGGGAGGCAGCGGCGGCAGTCCCTCGACCGAGAACCGCTTGAGGGTTGCCGAGGCCACGGCCACGTCGCCCACCAGCGTGAACAACACCCACACCAGGGGCAACAGAAGCGTCGCCGCCACCCCCAGCGTCATCAACAATGCGGCGAGATTGTCGCGGCCGGGCAGGCGACGGCTCAGCCATTGGTGCAGCGGCCAGGTCACGTAGGCGAGTATTCCTGCCCAGGCCAGCGCGGCGAGAAAGGGCGACAGCACCCAGAAGGTCAGTCCGAAAATGGAGAACAGAAATGCAATCGCTACAACACGGCGAGCGATCGGAGAGTCGATATTGATCGGCATGGCTGCCCTCCGGGCAGGGTTCAACTCTTGGCAACAATAGCGCAACACGCTGAAACGGCGTGCCGCTCCGCTTCAGCTAGAGGCGGATTGTTTCCGTGTCACCCACAAACTGGCAAACATGAAGGTTGCAATGATGAGGCCGACAATACCCAGCGACAGCCCCACCGGGATCTTGTAGAAATCGACGATCAGCATCTTGGTGCCGACGAACACCAGCACCATCGCCAGCCCGTATCTCAGTAGATGGAAGCGTTCGGCCATGCCGGCCAGCATGAAGTACATCGCGCGCAGGCCGAGGATGGCGAAGATATTCGAGGTGAACACGATGAAGGGATCGGTGGTGATGGCGAAGATCGCCGGGATCGAATCGACCGCGAAGATCAGGTCGGACAGCTCGATCATGATCAACACCAGGAACAGCGGCGTGAACGTGCGTACGCCGTTTTCCATCACCCAGAACTTTTCTCCGCGATAATCCGGGGTCAGGCGCATGTGACGCTTGATCCAGTTGAGCAGCGGGTTCTTGCCAAGGTCCGGCTCGGCCTCGGCGAACATCAGCATCTTGATGCCGGTGACGACGAGGAAGGCGCCGAATACGTAGAGAATCCAGTGGAACTCCTGCACCAGCCAGGCGCCTGCCAGGATCATCACCGCGCGCATCACGATCGCGCCGATCACGCCGTAGATCAGCACGCGCCGCTGATACTCCGCCGGCACGGCGAAGAAGCTGAAGATCATCAGGAAGACGAAGATGTTGTCGACCGCGAGCGATTTCTCGATCAGGTAGCCGGTCAGGAACTCCATCGCCTTGACGTCGGCGACTTCGCTTCCGTAAGCCCCCTTCAGATACCACCACAACCCGAGGTTGAACAGCATCGCGAGCGCAAACCAGACGAACGACCACGCCGCCGCCTCCTTGAAGCCGACCTTGTGCGCCTTGTTGCCGCCGACCAGGAACAGGTCGACGGCCAGCATCACCAGCACGAAGCCGACAAACGCCGCCCACATCCAGGGTTCGCCAATATGCAGGGCAGCGTCCACGCTCGTCCTTGGGTCGCGTCAGGGTTTACTGCACCGCGCGCAGGGCGGCGATGCGCTCTTCCAGCGGCGGGTGCGTCATGAACAGACGCTTGAGGCCGCTGGCGCCGCCGCCGGCGATGCCGAAGGCTGCCATCTTGTCGGGCAGCGGATGCGGATGCAGGCTCGCGAGGCGTTCCAGCGCAGCGATCATCGCGCCCTTGCCGGCCAGGCTTGCACCGCCGCGGTCGGCGCGGAACTCGCGCTGGCGCGAGAACCACATGACGATGATCGAGGCGAGAATGCCCAGCACCAGTTCGGCGACGATCATGGTGACGAAGAACGCCGGGCCGTGGCCCTCCTCGTTCTTGAACACGACGCGGTCGACGGTGTGGCCGATCACGCGCGAGAGGAACATGATGAAGGTGTTGACCACGCCCTGGATCAGCGCCAGCGTCACCATGTCGCCGTTGGCGACGTGGGCGATTTCGTGGCCAATCACCGCCTCGGCCTCCTGCCGCGTCATGGTGTTCAACAGACCCGCCGACACCGCGACCAGCGCGTTGTTCTTATTCATGCCGGTGGCGAACGCGTTGGCCTCGGGCGAGGGGAAGATGCCGACTTCGGGCATGCCGATGCCGGCGTCGTCCGCGTATTTCTTCACGGTCTCGACCAGCCAGAACTCGGTCGAATTGGATGGCGTCTCGATCACCTGCACGCCCATCGATTTCTTCGCCATCCACTTCGAGATCGCGAGCGAAATCAGCGAACCGCCGAAGCCCATCACCGCAGCAAAGATCAGCAGCGAGGTGAGATTCAGGCCCTGCGCGGTGAGGTAGGGCTCGACGCCCAGAATGCGCATGGTGATCGACAGCACCAGTACGATGGCCAAGTTGGTGGCAAGGAACAGAACAATGCGTTTCATGATGTTCTCCAGGATGAAGGACAAAGCCTTTTAATGAATAGGCAACAGGATACTGACAGACGATAAACAATAAAATTCGATTTTTATACTGCTATTGTTCGGTTTTATCGAACTGATCCAGCGTCATGCTCAATTTCAAGCATCTGCATTACTTCCGCACCGTCGCCAAATCCGGTGCCATCAACCGCGCGGCCGAGAAACTGCACCTGACGCCGCAGACCCTGTCCGGCCAGATCAGCATACTGGAAGACCGGTTGGGGGTCGCGCTGTTCCGTCGCAGCGGGCGCCGGCTCGAACTGACCGACGCCGGCCGCACTGCATTGACCTACGCCGACGAGATCTTCCACGTCGGCGCCGAGCTCGAGGAAGCTTTGCAAAACCGTGCCGGCGCGCGCGTCCACCCGTTCCGCGTCGGCATTGCCGACGTGGTTCCGAAGGCGATCGCCTACCAGTTGTTGGCGCCCGCGCTCACGCTGGCCGAGCCGGTCAAGCTGGTGTGCACGGAACACCGGCTGGAGCAGCTGGCCGCCGACCTCGCCGTCCACCGGCTCGACATGGTGCTGGCCGACCGGCCGCTGCCGGCCAGCATGGACATCAAGGGCTACAGTCATCCGCTGGGTGAGTGCGGCATCGCCTTTCTGGCCGCGCCGGCGATCAGCGGCACGCTGGGTCCGGACTTTCCCGCCAATCTTCACGGCGCGCCACTGCTGATCCCGGGCGCGGACAGCGCGCTGCAGGCGCCCCTGTTGCGCTGGCTGGAACGCTGTGGCACCCAGCCCGTCATCGTCGGCGAATTCGACGACAGCGCGCTGATGAGCGCCTTCGGCCAGGCCGGCGCGGGGGTGTTTCCGGTGCCGCTCACGACGGCGCAGGACGTGATGCGGCAATACGAAGTGCTCGAACTGGGACGGACGCTGGACATCCGCGAACGCTTTTTCGCCATATCGGTGGAACGGCGGCTGAGTCATCCGGCGGTTGTGGCGGTCAGCGAGGCGGCGCGGCTACGCTTTCAGCAAAAGAACGCAGACTGACGCCAGCGGCCTGTTCACCCGGGCACGCTGTCCAGCCAGCGCACCGCCTCGGCTGGCGTCATCACCTGGAAAATCGGCCCGCAGCGACGGCGTAGTTTGATGACCGCGCGGTCCTTGCTGACCAGGCCCTGCGCGCGGACAGCAGCGGCCAGCTCGATGAACTTCTGGTCGTCGGGATCGCTGCAACGCGGCATACGACTCGACACGGGCTTCCACCCTGACGGGTACAAGAGCCCGTCGTGGATCGGGGTTCCCTCGTGGGGCAGTCCGGCACCCGAATCTGCAGAGCCTGCCAGAACCGACAAGGTCTGATAGCGCGCGAACAGCGCTGCCTGGCGTGTCGCATCCAAATCAAATTCCGGGTACGCCAGCACGCGGCGCCACTCGTCCAGTGTGGCATCCGACACCACGCAGCGCACGCGCCCGGCTTCCAACGCCTGCCTCAAGGGGCGGGCAGTCGCGTCGTCAAAATGCAGCAGATCGAGCACCACGTTGGTGTCGAGCACCAATACAGGCTTATTCAATATCGGTGTGCTCGGCGATGAATTCGCGCACCCAGTGTTCCGGCTTGGCGCTGGAAAAACGCCCGACGATCTCGCCCTTGACGAACAGCAGCACGGTGGGAAAACCGCGCAGGCCATAGCGCCCGGCGAGCTTCATGTTGGCGCCTTCGTCGACCTCGACCTTGGCCATGTGGAGCTTGCCGGCGTGATGCGCGATCACGCGTTCCAGCACCGGCGTCAGCGCGCGGCAGGGCGGGCACCAGTCGGCCCAGAAGTCGACCAGGATGGGCAGCCTGTGCGAGGCTTCGATTACGTCGCGGTCGAAGTGCTCCAGGTGGGTGTCGAAAATCAGGTCCGGCGAATGGGCAGCTTGGGTGTGGGTCATGGTGATTGCAACTCGGAATCCGTGCGCGCCTATTTTGCCTCAACCACCGGATTTTCCGGTTCGCGCTGGCTGAACGGAACGGGCATGCGGTAAAAAAAGCTTAACTTGGCAGGTGAACAACCGTAAATTTATGTGTCATGGAAGAACGTTTTTATCGCGAACAGGAAATCGCGCGGCTGCCCGCCTTTCTGCCCGCCGCCACCTACAACCTCGCCCACACATTGCTGGCGCGCGCCGGCCAATGCCTGTTCGTGCCGATCCGCAGCTTGCAGTACATGGCGGTGCTGGATGCCGAAGAATTCATTTTTGTCGACAGCCAGAACAAGGCCTGGGTCGAACTGGCCTGGCAGCATTTCCATCCGCAGGTCCGCAAATCGCTCGACGAGCCCGTGCCGTTCGAGGTGGTGCATTACCTGCCGCAGGCGATTGAAACCATGAAACGCCTGCCCGGTGAATTCCATCAGGCGCTGCTGCTACTCGCCGACCGCCAGAAGCCGGAGGCGCCCGCCACCATTCTGGAGTTGCAGGCCAGGGCCAGGCCGGACGACAAGCCACGCTGAAGCAGCCCCCGGGCGTCAACACGACAAGCACACGCCCACAAGTCCTGCGTGGCGATTCAGCGTGTGTCGAATGTACACACCTGCAGCCTGCCTCGATGGTCAGGGCGCGAACTGGGCCATGCGGCGGTAATGCATTAAAATCCGCCCATCATGCAAAAAACGCTCTCCAAATTCGCACAGGTCTGCCCACTCTGGGTTTACAAATTGCTCCCTTTTCTGCGTTGGTGGCCTTCGGTCAACGGCACCACCAATCGCGCCGACGTCATGGCGGGGCTCACCGGGGCGCTCATCGTGCTGCCCCAGGGGGTGGCCTTCGCAACCATCGCCGGCTTGCCCCCGGAGTATGGCCTGTACGCTGCCATGGCCCCAGCCATCGTGGCCGCCCTGTTCGGTTCGTCCTGGCATCTGGTATCCGGCCCCACCACGGCGATTTCCATCGCCGTTTTTGCCTCGGTCAGCCCGTTTGCCCAGCCTGGTTCGCCGGAATTCATCAGCATGGTGCTGACCCTGACGTTTTTGACCGGGGTGTTCCAGCTGATCCTGGGTCTGGCGCGCATGGGCGTACTGGTCAACTTCATTTCCCATACCGTCGTGATCGGCTTTACCGCGGGCGCGGCCATGCTCATCGCGGGCAGCCAGATCAAGAACTTCTTTGGCCTGGACATTCCGCGCGGCACCCCCTTCTTCGAAACCCTGTCCCTGTTCGCCCAACAGATCAGCAACATCGACCCCTTCGTCACTGCAGTGGCTGTCACCACGCTGGCTTCGGGAATTCTGGTCAAACGTTTCTTCCCCAAATTTCCCTACATGATTGCCGCCATGCTTGTGGGCAGCTTTTTGGCGCTGTTTCTGAACGGGCAATACGGCGTTGATGTCACCCACATCAAAACCGTTGGCGCGCTGCCATCTGGCCTGCCGCCGCTGTCGGCGCCGGACTTTTCGTTTGCCGCGCTGCACCAGATGCTGTTCCCATCGCTCATCATCACCATGCTGGCGCTGACTGAAGCGGTCTCCATCTCGCGCGCCATCGCCACCAAGTCCGGCCAGCACATCGACGGCAATCAGGAATTCGTCGGCCAGGGTTTGTCCAACGTGGTCGGCAGCTTCTTCTCCAGCTACGCGTCCAGCGGATCGTTCAACCGCAGCGGCGTCAACTACGCGGCGGGCGCACGGACCCCCCTGGCTGCCGTGTTTGCCTCCCTCTTCCTGGTGGTCATACTGCTGATGGTGGCGCCATTGGCCGCCTATCTGCCCAACGCAGCGATGGCCGGGATTCTGTTTCTGGTGGCCTGGGGCCTGATCGACTTCCACCACATCGGTCTGCTGCCCAAAATCAGCCGGCAGGAAACCATCGTCCTGTGGGTGACGCTGATCGGCACGCTGATCGATCTGGAAAAAGGCATCTTCTTTGGCATCGCGCTGTCGCTGGCGTTCTATCTGCATCGCACTTCCCGCCCCACACTTGAATCCGTGTTGCCTGACCCGGATCCCAACAATTTTCACTACGTGCCGCTCGACGGACGGCCGGAATGTCCCCAGATCAAGATGGTCCGCCTGAATGGTTCCATCTTCTTCGGTGCCGTGGCGCATCTGCAGCAGCAAATGCAGGAGCTTGAAGAGCAGGATCCCGATCGCAAGCATCTGGTCGTGATGGCCAGCGGGATTAATTTCATCGACCTTGCCGGGGCGGAATTCCTGGCCGAAGTGGCACGTCAGCGGCGAAAAATGGGGGGAGGTTTGTATTTCTACCGCATGAAGGACAAGGTCGCCGAAACCCTGCGCCGCGGTGGCTTCATGGATGAAATCGGCGAGGAAAACCTGTTCCCTGCCAGGTCGCGCCCGGCAGAAGTCATTTACCAGAGGCTCGACAACGAGGTTTGCCGCAAGTGTTCGACTCGCGCCTTCGCTGTCTGCCAAGAGCGCCTGCCCAGCGGTGAAGCGCGCACTTCGTGAAGCACATTGGCAATGCCTTGAGTAATGCAGGAGATGTAACCGTCCTAGTCGCATAGGGAAACGCGCTTTTTCAATCCTTTTTTGGGAGATGGAAATGGCAGTGAATCAGAACACCTTGGTCAGGGCACTCGGGTGGGGCGTGGTGACCACAGGGCTGTATGTATTCCTGTTTCTGTACTCCGAAGTTTTCGAGCGACTGGCACACACCACGCTGGACACCTGCCTGGTTCACAACGACAGCGACCCTGCGTACCACCACAAGACCACCCCCGAGCAATGCGCGGCAGAAAAAGGTTCGTTCATTGAAGGAACCTGGTGGTACGTGTTCGCGCCCATCGCCATGGCCTTTGCCCTCTCCTACACCCACGGCATTTTCACCGGCCTGTTCTGGGACGTGGTCGGCCTCAAGGCCAGGAAGTAGGTCATGGACACGGGGCACGGCATGGAACTGATCAACTTCATCGACATCACCCCGACGATCGCGATCCTGCTGATTCTGGTCGGCTTTATCGGCGGCATGGTCTCGGGCTTTATCGGTTCAGGCGGCGCGTTTGTCCTCACGCCGGCGATGATGGCCCTGGGCGCACCCGGCATCGTCGCGGTGGCCTCCAACATATGCCACAAATTCCCCAAGGCGCTGGTCGGCGCGGTCAAGCGCAACAAGTACGGCCAAGTGGATGTGAAGCTGGGTCTGGTGCTGGGCCTGTTTGCCGAAGCCGGGGTGCTGTTCGGCAAACACGTGATGACCTACATCAAACACAGCTTCGGTGCGGTCGGCACCGATCTCTATGTATCGGGAGTATTCGTCATGACGCTGGCCATCGTCGGCGGCTTCGTGTTCAAGGACTATCGCAAGCTGAAGGCGCTGGATGACGCCGGACAGGGCGAGGAGGTGACACCCATCACCCGGGTGGCGCGCTGGGTGCAGTCGGTGAAGATTCCGGGCACGATGATTTATTCGAGGGGCGCACAGGCCGAAATCTCGGTGCTGTTCCTCATCCCGATCGGCTTTGCCACCGGCTTCCTGGCTTCGGCCATCGCCGTGGGTGGCTTCATCGGCGTGCCCGCCATGATCTATTTCCTGGGCCTGCCGGCCATCATGGCGACCGCGACGGAACTCGTCATCGCCTTCGTCATGGGGCTGGGCGGAACCCTTTTCTATGGTCTGGAAGGCGCGGTGGATATCCGTCTGGCCATGCTGATCCTGCTCGGATCGCTGTTCGGCGTCCAGCTTGGCGCCATCGGCACCACCTACGTGAAGGACTACCAGGTCAAGTTCACCATGGCGGTCATCATGCTGACCGTGCTGTTCTCGCGCTTCTTCTACATCCCCGGCTACCTCGGACATCTCGGCATGATCGAGCCCCTGTCCGCATCCGCCACGCGGATCCTCAAGTGGGTCGGCGACGGCGTGCTGGCACTGGCGCTGATCGTGGGTGCCTACACGGTCCTGTCCGCGCTGTTCAAGGGAATGAAGGCACACAAGGAAAAACAGGCCGTGCTGACACGTGGCGAGGCGGCTGATTGAACGAGCGCGGAGATCCCATGACAACGACTCTCACAACAAGCGGAATGCCGAACTGCGTACTGGTCGCCACCGACGGCTCGGACGATTGCGCCGGCGCCATCCGCACCGGCATCGCCCTGGCCCGGTCCCGTGGCGCGCGCCTGATCGGCCTGTCCATTGCAGTCGACAATCCGGAGTACAGCACCCTGGTACCCAACCTGCAGGAAGCGGCCGAAGCGCACGCGAGAGAGGCGCTCAAATCCTTCATCGACGAAGCGGGCGAGAGCGCAGAAGCCACGACCCGCCGAGCTTCGGACCCCGCCGAAGGCATCGTGAATGGCGCCGGCGAACTGAGCGCCGACCTCATCGTGGTCGCCGAAAGCGACAAGAGCGACCTGACGCGCATGATGTTGGGGGATACCACGACCAAGGTGATCGGGCGCGCCGCCTGCCCGGTGCTGGTCGTGCCGCGCTCGGCGCATTTGTGGAACACGCGCATCCTGCTGGCGACCGACGGTTCGCCCCATAGCGAAGCGGCCGCCGAGCTTGCGGGGCACTTTGCCGCGCAGGCCGGCCTGCCGGTCAGCGTGGTCTCCGTCGTCACCAGCAGCCACAACGACGAAAGCCACAAGGAAGCCGAGTACGCAGTGGCCACCGCTGTGGAACGGCTCACCGGCATGGGATTGCGGGCCGACGGACAGGTGGAGGAAGGCCGCCCGGACGAGGCCATCGTGAAGGCTGCCGAATCAGGCGGCGCAGACCTGATCGTCGTCGGCAGCCACGGCCGCACCGGGCTGACAAAAATCCTGCTGGGCAGCGTGGCCGAGCGGGTCATCGGGCATGCCGCCTGCCCGGTTCTGATCGTCAAGTCCTGAGGACGATTCCACAAAACAGGGGCTGTGCGGGATAATCCCGGGCGGCCCTTTTGCATTCTGGAGTTCAAACATGATTCGCAAGAATCCTACCGGGCATCTGCCCGTGGTTCACGACAGCGCCTTTGTCGACCCCACTGCCATCCTGTGCGGCAAGATCATCGTGGAAGAAAACGTGTTCATCGGCCCCTACGCCGTCATCCGTGCCGATGAAGTCGATGAGAACGGCGAGATGGAGCCGATCGTCATCGGCGCCAATTCCAATATCCAGGACGGCGTCGTCATCCACTGCAAGGCAGGCGGCGGCGTCACCATCGGGCGCAGCACCTCCATCGCGCACCGCTCGATCGTGCATGGCCCCTGCACCGTCGGGGACAACGTGTTCGTCGGCTTCAACTCGGTGCTGTTCAATTGCATCGTGGGCGAAGGTTCGGTGGTCCGCCACAACTCCGTGGTCGAAGGCTGCACCGTGCCGCCGGGCTTTTACATACCGTCCACTGCCAACATCCACTCCGATGCCGACCTCGCGAGCATCGAGCCCGTATCGCCGCAGGCGGCCGACTTCTCCGAAAGCGTAGCGCAGGCCAACAACGAGCTGGTCAAGGGCTACAAGCGCATCCGCAACGAGTTCTGAGAGGCTGATGTGATCGCCGCGCTGGAGTCCTGGCGGGCCGGGTTGTTTCACCGGCGCCACCTGATGCGCAACGTCGGCGCCGGCCTGGTGGTCGGCGTGGTGGCACTGCCGCTGGCGATGGCGTTCGCGATCGCCAGCGGCGCGCGCCCGGAACAGGGCATCTACACCGGCATCGTCGCCGGCGTGCTGGCCGCGCTGTTCGGCAGCTCGCGCGTATCGATCAGCGGGCCGACCGGCGCCTTCATCGTGATCCTCGCAGGCATCACCGCGCAATATGGCATCGACGGTCTGCAGATCGCCAGCCTGATGGCCGGGCTGATCCTGCTGGGCATGGGGCTGGTGAAGCTGGGCGGCATCATCCGCTTCATCCCCACCCCGGTCATCACCGGCTTCACCGCCGGCATTGCGGTCATCATTTTCGTCGGCCAATGGAAGGATTTCTTCGGGCTGCAACCCGCCGCCCTCGGCCAGCATTTCCATGAGAAGCTGATAGCACTGATCGAGGCCATGCCAAGCCTGGATCCGCCGACCACGCTGCTCGCGCTCGGCGCGCTCGCCATTGTGGTCATTGCGCCGCGCCTCACCCGGCGCATTCCCAGCCCGCTCATCGCCATGCTCGCCGTCACCCTGGCGCATGCATACTGGCAGTTCGACGGCGTCGCCACCATTGGCAGCGCCTTCGGTGGCATCCCCGCCGGCCTGCCCGAATTGCACCTGCCGCAGGTCACGTTCGCGCGCGTGCTGGAACTGCTCGGCCCCGCCTTCACCATCGCCATGCTGGGCGCGATCGAATCGCTGTTGTGCGCGGTGGTCGCCGACGGCATGATCGGCACCCGCCACGACCCCAACCAGGAGCTGGTCGGCCAGGGCATCGCCAACATCGCCGCACCGATTTTCGGCGGCTTTGCCGCCACCGGCGCGATCGCCCGCACCGCGACCAACATCCGTAACGGCGGTGACAGCCCGCTCGCCAGCATCGTGCACGCGCTGGTCCTGCTTGCCGTCATCGTCGCGCTGGCGCCGCTGGCCGCGCACATCCCGCTCGCCGCGCTGGCCGCGATCCTGTTCGTGGTGGCGTGGAACATGAGCGAGGCGCGGCATTTCACCGATCTCTTACGCCACGCCCCGGTCAATGACAAGGCGCTGCTGCTCATCACCTTCCTGCTCACGGTGTTCGCCGATCTCGTCATCGCCGTCAACGTCGGCGTGCTGCTGGCTGCGCTGCTGTTCATGAAACGCATGAGCGAAACCGTGCGCATCGAGGGCGAGAGCGAAGCCAGCCTGGCCGCGCTGTGCCCGGTGGGCGTACCCGCCGGGGTGCAGATCTATTCGATCGACGGCCCGCTGTTCTTCGGCGCCGCCGCCACCTTCGAGCGCACCCTGGCAGGCTTGCACGACCAGGCGCGCGTGGTGATTTTGAGGCTGGGACGGGTGCCGTTCGCCGATGCCACCGCCATGCATGCGCTGGCCGACGTGGTGCGCCACTTCCAGCAGCGCCACATCCGCGTGCGGGTGTGCGAGGCGAATCCGCGGCTGGCGCAGAAACTTCTGGATTTCGGGCTGATGGCCAAGCTCGGGCAGCGGGATGCGTCGGTCAGCGTCCTGGATGTGCTAGAGGAAATCGGCGACAAGCCGGTTGCGGCAGACAACGCCCAGCACTGATCCTTTTTGCGGGCGACTTCTCGCGCAGCGTGCGCTTAATGCGCCCCACTCACCTCATCACGTGCGCCCAGGAATTATAGAAACCCAGTCACACCTTGGCCTTGGGTTTCCTGCCGGGACTGGGGGCCGGGATGTAGCCGGCGATCCGGGCCAACATCCCTTCAACTTTCTGGCCCTTGATGTATCGCGTCGAGTGACACGCGATGATGTCCCCTCTTTTCGACATTTCGGACAGGTACTGGCGCACGTCCGCCAGCGGAATTCGGGTTGCTGCGGCGATCTCGGTATCGAGCTGTTCGCCCCGGCTTTTCAGGTAGGTGTGGATTTTCTGCATGTCTGGGTCACCTGGTTGTCTGTAATGGTACGGCTTTGGCGGCAGCCGCCTTCGCCCACCGCAATTCAGCCCCCTCGCGCAGGCTGTGCACGATGGCCGAAAAATCGAGCGGAAACCGGTCGGCGAGCTTGCCTGCCCGTTTTTCCAACTGTTCCCAATCAAGGGTACGCCCTGCATCGGCAAAGGCAAACGCGATGTGATTGTCGCCGCCGGGAACCGTCCCCACCTGCACGCGCCCCTCGAAGGCTTCGTTCAGCAAGGCCAGGTGCCGGCTCCAGTATTTCCTGGGGCCGGCGAAGTTGGCGACCGCGAGCCCGCCCCGCCGAAGCCGGCTGCGCGCCGCCCGGTAGAAGCCGCGACTCAGAAACGTCGGGGCGATCCCCCTGGAATCGAAGCCGTCCAGCAGCAGGACGTCGGTATCGCCTTCTGCAGCAGGCAGATACTCGGCTGCATCGGCCTGGATGATCGCCAGGCGTTTGTCGTCGGGCACACCGAACGCCTCGCGCAGGGCGATGACATCAGGATCGATCTCGACCACGGTCAGGCGGGTGCGAGGCAGATGGCGGTGACAGAACTTGGCCAGCGAACCGCCCCCCAGCCCGACCATCAGCACGTGGCCCGGGTTCGGCACGAACAACAGAAAGGCCATCATCTTTCGAGTGTAGGCAAATTCGAGGGCGAAGGGATCGCCGATGCGCATGGCGCTCTGGATGAAATCCAGACCGAACAACAGTTGCCGCGTCTCGCCATCGTCGATGATGAACGGTCTGGCGTAGCGGCCGGCCAGGATCTGCTCGTAGAGCCACAGCGGGTCACTCTGCGCCGGTTCGAGCACGCACACCCTGACCTCTTCGCCCGACATTTTGCCGGGCAGCTCCAGCAGCGGGATGCTGCTCACCGGGTCAACGATTTCTGAATGAGACAAATGCGTCGAGGTCCTGTAAACGTCGTCCGATTAAACGCGGCAAAGCGATCAATCGATCAAAACGCATATAAAATGACATGCATATGATAATACAATTATCATTTCGTTCATATCATGCACCTATTAGGGCGTTCCATGGAAAACCGTACCGCCAGAATGACGATCCTGATCGATCCGGTCAAAAAACAAATCTTCGAGGACATCTGTGCCGAGCAGGACCTCACTTCCTCGCAAGTGATTCGCCGGCTGATGCGCCAGTACATCATGGATAACGCAGGGTCACGCGAACTGCCCGAGTGGCTGATCGGGGCCGCCAAGGCGGCAAGCAAATCGCAGTAAGTCGCAGCCGAAACACGTTTCATGAGCCCCGACAGCCAGACCCTCCGTTTTCTCCAGCGGCGCATCCCGGCGTTTGAATGCGAACCCGGATGCCATGACTGCTGCGGACCGGTGACCGCATCGGGCGAAGAAATGGCAAGGCTCCCGGTCAAAAGCGACGCGGAGCATGCGGCGGCGCTCGACCAGCTAAGCTGCCCGCACCTGGGTGAAAAGGGCTGCCAGGTCTACGCGGAGCGCCCGCTCATCTGCCGCCTGTTCGGCACCACGCCGCGGCTTGCCTGCCCGAAAGGCAAGCGTCCCGTGACGATGATCGATCCGGACATCGAGCAGCAGATCTATCGTTATTTCGAGGCGACGCGCCATGTGCTGGTCTGATGAAACAGTCGGGTTGACACCGTGACGAGGCAGCCTTTCTTCCACTGGGAAGGCGAGACGCTGGTGCTCAATGTGCTTGGCAAGCCCAGCGCCAAACAGGATGCCATCGGCAAACCCAAGGACCATCAGCTCAAGGATCAGCGTCACCGCAGCCCCGCACGCAGGCCGGGCAACGGATCACATGGTGCGGTTTCTGGCGGGGGAGTTCGGCGTGGCCACGGGCGACATCGGTGTCGTGTTCGGCCGTATGAACGTGAACAAGCAGCTGTGCATCAAATCCCCCAAACGGCTGCCGGCGGTGTTTGGCCAGCAGGAACTGTTCTGAGTTTTTTGCGCAGCGGCGAAGCCGCCAGGAAAATCGCGCGCCGAGGTCGATACGCCACGGATTGAAGCGGGGCTCACAGCCCGAGCGTCAGCAGACGCAGCGACGGCTCACTCATCGTCGCCCAGCTCCGGGTTCCAGCCCTTGGCGCGGGCATCCGCCATCGCCTTGGCGTAAATTTCAGTATGCCGCTGCTGCAACTCCGGCGGCAGCCGGCTGGGCAGGTTGGCGTACTTGTCCCATTCCGCACTGATCTTGTCCATCAGCATCTGCATGCGTCCCAGATCCCAACCCGAACAGTCTTCGGTATCGGGGATGAAGCCGAACACCCGGCCATCCAGCACGATGCGTCCGAGCTGGGTGATGCCGTGGTGATCCTTGTCGAGTCCAACGTAGGTATTGTTCATACAGGGACGCTAGCGGGTTAGTCCCGCATACAGCATCGGCAGCTTCTCTGGCAGCCGCTGCACATGGTCGACCACCATGAAGTTCTTCTGCCCGAAGATGCGCGACACGTAGTTGTCGGCGCGCGGGTCGAGGCTCATGCAGTAGGTCGTCACGCCGTTGCGGGCGACCTCCTCCACCGCCTTCTTGGTATCGTAGCGCAGGTACTGCGGGTCGCGCACGTCGATGTCGGCCGGTTCGCCGTCGGTGATGACGATCAGGAGCTTCTTCGCCGAACGCTGCAGCTTCAAATGGTGGCCGGCGTGGCGGATCGCCGCGCCCATGCGGGTCGACAGCTGGCCGGTCATGCCGGCGAGCTTGGCCTTCGGCGTCTCGTCCCAGTGCTGGTCGAAATCCTTGAAGCGGTAGTACTCGACGTTGTGGCGGCCGTCCGAACAGAAGCCGTGGATCGCGAACGGGTCGCCCACCTTGTTGATGGCGTCGGCCAGCAGCACGCAGGCCTGCTGGGTGAGCTCGCGCACCGAGTATTCCTGGTCCTGCACCTTCTCGTTGGTCGACTCGGACAGGTCGAGCAGCACCAGGATCGAAAAGTCGCGTGTCTTCCGCACGCTGCGCATCATGATGCGCGGGTCGGGCTGGTTGCCGAGGCGGATGTCGGTGAAGCTCGCGATCGCCGCGTTGATGTCGATCTCGTCGCCGTCCTCTAATTTCCTGATGCGCTGCACGCCCTGCGGCTGCATCGCGTCGAGCAGGAATTTCATGCGGTGGATCTCGCGCTTGTATTGGGCGGTGATCCCGTCGATCACTTCCAGGTCACCCGCCTTGGCGCGCTTTTCCAGCACCGTGGCCCAGGCCGGACGCTCGAGCTGGATCTGGTAATCCCACTCGGAATAGTGGAAAGGATCCGACACCGGCTCCTTGCCTTCCATCTCGTTGAACGACTTGCCGTTGCTCTCGTCGCCGATGTTCTCGTAGGGGAACAGCTCGGTGCCGAGCACCCAGATCTCCTCGGCGTCGTCGCCGGCGGTCTCGACGTCGATCTCGTTGGCCATCTCCATCACACTCACGTACTTGCGCACCTGCTTGACGGATTCGTAGCCGGCGCCGGCGGCCTTGTCGAAATCGAACTCCTCGAATTCCCAGAAGTAGCGGTTGTCGTCGCGGTAGGGCGCGGTGAGGATGTCGGTGCGCGGGTTGAACGCGATGCGCTTCTGAGCGAGGCTGTGCGCCAGCTGCGCGCCGATTTCCCACGCGGTCTGGTTGCTGTCGAGGCGGTCCTGCGCCGCCGCGAACAGCGCGCGGCCCTCGGCGATCCAAGCGTCGTTGTCCTCGTAGCTGTCGTCGAGCAGCGCGCGCGCCAGGCGGTTGAGGTAGTCGCCCACGCTGTTGCGCATGGCGGGGGTGGCGGCATGCAGCCTGCACCAGAGCTGCTTCAGGCCGGGGAAGCGGCGGATCGCAAGCGTTTCCACGCGGGCGTCCTCGATCACCGAAATCACCGCCATCTGCATCGGGTTCAGCGCCTCGGCGGAAATCGGCTGCCGGGTCTCGACGATGTGCGCGGCACAGTGCGCGGCGGTGGCGCGATAAAGCTCGAGGCCGGAAACCGGCTCCTGCCCTTCGGCCGACCAGTCGTCGTAGGCGTCCGGGAGGTGCAGCAGGTAGTCCTCGATATAGGGGCGATAGCCCTCGCGCGCCTCGAAGTCGCCCGAGGTCGGACGCATGAAGAAGTCGCGTGCCCACAGCGCGCGCAGATACATGTTGATGCGGCGCTGCACGTCCACCAGCAACGTGCCCTTGCGCTCCTTCTGCAGCATCGCGAGCGATTCCTTCGACTCGAGGCCGAAGTATTTGATCTGCTCTTCGTAGTTGGTGCGGTGCGCGTGCGCGCCCCACAGCGCCCAACGGCGCAGACCGCCCAGCGTCAGGTGCTGGAACAGCACTTCCAGCTTGTCGAGCATCGGCCGCACGCCGCGCGGCGCCTGCGCGATCAGCGTGTTGATGAACTGCAGATACTTGAGGAACAGCTCCGAATCGCCCAGCCGGTTGGCGGCCGTCGGCGCGCTTGCCAACAGCAGCTCGATCACCGCGCCCGAGGTTTTCGAGGCCAGCATCAGCGAGGCGGTCGCCAGATCGGCCACCACATCCTCGCCCACTTCCTTGGCCACCTGCGGTGCCTGCTCGATCCAGGTTTCGACCAGGGTATCGCCGCGCCCCAGCCCACGGATGGCCGACACCCCCTTCAGGTAGTTGTCCAGCCCGCGCGGCGAAAACACCTTGGTCGCCTCATGCCAGTTGGCCTCAAGGGCCTCCCGGCTGTGCGGCGACAGGTCTTCCAGCAGTTCAGCGTAGTCTTCGAGTTTGATCGACATGGTTCACCTCAGATCATAGGGCGAGCCCGGCATTGCCGGCCTGCTCGCATCACCCGATGGGCGTGGGCCCACCCGCACCGTTCAGAAGAACGTGCTGACTGCAGCATCCAGTGCGTCGCGCATGTCGGGATCGTCGGTGATCGGCCGCACCAGGGCGACGCGGCAGGCGGCCTGCGGGTTGACGCCCTTGGCGATCAGCGAGCCTGCGTAGATCAGCATGCGGGTGGACAGGCCTTCGTCGAGGCCGTGGCCCTTGAGGTTGCGGCTGCGCTCGGCGATCGACACCAGCTTGCCGGCGATGTCGGCGTTGACGCCGGATTCGTGCGCGACGATCTCGGTTTCGATCGCATGCTCGGGGTAGGTGAAGTCGAGGCCGCCGAAGCGCTGCTTGGTCGACTGCTTCAGATCCTTCATCAGGCTCTGGTAGCCCGGGTTGTAGGAAATCACAATCTGGAAGTCGGGGTGGGCGTGCACCAGCTCGCCCTTCTTTTCCAGCGGCAGCACCCGGCGCATGTCGGTCAGCGGGTGGATCACCACGGTGGTGTCCTGGCGCGCCTCGACCACTTCGTCGAGGTAGCAGATCGCGCCGTGGCGCGCGGCGATGGCCAGCGGCCCGTCCTGCCACTCGGTGCCGGAGGCGGACAGCAGGAAGCGGCCGACCAGGTCGGACGCGGTCATGTCCTCGTTGCACGCCACCGTGATCAAGGGCTTGCCGAGCTTGTACGCCATGTATTCGACGAAGCGCGTCTTGCCGCAGCCGGTGGGCCCCTTCAACATCATCGGCATGCGCACCGAGTAGGCGGCTTCGTACAGCTCGACCTCGTCGGCGACGGGACGGTAATAGGGTTCCTTGGTGATGCGGTACTGATCGATGATGTTGCTCATGGAGGCTCCTTGATAGTGGGGCTTATTTATCCGCGAATACCTTGCTGATGCTATCGGCGAGGCATTCGCGGGCAAACAAAAAGCCCCCGCGCCCTGCGGGCGACGGGGGCTGGTACGGTCACCCGTCGCGACTTAAACAGTCTTGCCGCGGAAAATCACCATGGCCGCGCCCTGCGACTGATTGAAGTTGTTGTAGCCAATCAGACGGACGTGGTTGTTGGGGTTGGCCTTGTGGCAGGCTTCGGCTTCGGCCAGCACGCGTGCGACGTCGGTCTCGCCGAACATCGGCAGTTTCCACATGTACCAGTACGAGTCCATCATGTGCTCGGGCTCGACGTGCTCGATCGCCGGGTTCCAGCCTTTCTTCACCAGGTACTCGACCTGCTTCTTGATGTTGTCCGCGGTCATGGCGGGCAGGTAGGAGAAGGTCTCGAATTTGCGGCTGGCGGGATCGCTCAGACGGCTTTTGTAATCCATCACTTCAGACATTTCATTTCCTTTCAGACGTAGGGGAGAGGGGTCAGGGGTCGGGGGTCAGGGGTGGTGCGGCTGCGCCGCGCGCTTTTCCCTGAATCCTGATCCCTGAATCCTGCTTACTTGTGGGCGACGTCCAGCTTGTCGACGGTGTCGAACTCGAACTTGATCTCTTTCCACGTTTCCATGGCGATCTTCAGTTCGGGGCTGTGCGCGGCAGCGGCGGTCAGGATGTCCTTGCCTTCCTTCTCGATGGCACGGCCCTGGTTGCGCGCTTCCACACAGGCTTCCAGCGCGACGCGGTTGGCGGCGGCGCCAGCGGCGTTGCCCCAGGGGTGGCCGAGCGTGCCGCCACCGAACTGCAGCACGGAGTCGTCACCGAAGATGCTGACCAGTGCGGGCATGTGCCACACGTGGATACCACCGGAAGCAACCGGGATCACGCCGGGCATCGAACCCCAGTCCTGATCGAAGAACAGGCCGCGCGAACGGTCTTCCTTGATGAACTCGTCACGCATGGTGTCGATCCAGCCCAGGGTCGCTTCGCGGTCGCCTTCCAGCTTGCCCACCACGGTGCCGGAGTGCAGGTGGTCACCACCCGACAAACGCAGCACCTTGGTCAGCACGCGGAAGTGGATGCCGTGGTGCGGGTTGCGGTCGAGCACGGCGTGCATGGCGCGGTGAATGTGCAGCAGCATGCCGTTGTCGCGACACCAGTTGGCCAGGCCGGTGTTGGCCGTCAGACCGCCGGTCAGGTAGTCGTGCATGATGATCGGTGCGCCGATTTCCTTGGCGAACTCGGCACGCTTGTACATCTCTTCCGGCGTGGGAGCGGTCACGTTGAGGTAGTGGCCCTTGCGCTCGCCCGTCTCACGCTCGGCCTTCAGGGTCGCTTCGTGAACGAAAGAGAAACGGTCGCGCCAACGCATGAAGGGCTGGCTGTTGACGTTCTCGTCGTCCTTGGTGAAGTCCAGACCGCCGCGCAGGCACTCGTACACGGCGCGGCCGTAGTTCTTGGCGGACAGGCCCAGCTTCGGCTTGATGGTGCAGCCCAGCAGCGGACGGCCGTACTTGTTCATGCGGTCACGTTCCACCTGGATGCCGGCGGGCGGGCCGCCGCAGGTCTTCACGTAGGCGATCGGGAAGCGCACGTCTTCCAGACGCAGGGCGCGCAGGGCCTTGAAGCCGAACACGTTGCCGACCAGCGAGGTCAGCACGTTGACGACCGAACCTTCTTCGAACAGGTCGATCGGGTAAGCCACGAAGGCGTAAAAGCAGGTGTCGTCGCCGGGCACGTCTTCGATGCGGTAGGCGCGGCCCTTGTAGTAGTCGAGGTCGGTCAGCAGGTCGGTCCACACCGTGGTCCAGGTGCCGGTCGACGATTCGGCGGCAACGGCAGCGGCAACTTCTTCACGATCCACGCCCGGCTGCGGGGTGATCTTGAAGCAGGCCAGAATGTCGGTGTCTAGCGGGGTGTATTCCGGGGTCCAGTAAGTCTGCCGGTACTCTTTCACACCGGCGTTGTAAGTCTTAACAGCCATGATTTCCTCCTACAGAAAGGGGTCGGGTTTCCGTGTAACGCCCCAGCGGCCTGACACGATGGGACGCATCATGCAGGAGTCGAATCATCAATAACAGTCGATTTTTTCTATTTTTAAGATAGACTTTTATCTATGTTTGTTCTGGAACGGTAACACTACCATGCGCCAACACACCACCTTCCGCCAGCTGGAAATCTTCGAGGCCATCGCCCGCCTGGGCAGCTTTACCCGCGCCTCCGAAGAACTGTTCCTCACCCAGCCCACCGTGTCGATGCAGATGAAAAAACTGGCCGAAACCGTGGGCGCGCCGCTGATCGAACAGGTCGGCAAGAAGCTCCACCTCACCCCCGACGGCCAGCAGCTCGCGCAGGCCACCCGCGAAATCTTCGACATCATGGACCACTACACCATGTCGGTGGCCGAACGGCGGGGGCTGAAGCAGGGCAAACTCAGCCTGATGGCGATCACCACTGCCTCCTACTTCGCGCCGCGCCTGCTGGGCGAATTCGCCAAGCTCTATCCCGGCATCGACGTCACCCTGCGCGTCACCAACAAGGAGCAGGTGCTCGCCAGCATCGCCGACAACCTCGACGACCTCTACTTCCTCGGCCAGCCGCCGGAAGACATCGACGTCGTCGCCACCCCCATCATGGACAACCCCATCGTCGTGCTGGCCGCGCCCGACCACCCGCTGGCGCACAAGAAGAAAATCAAGCTGGAACGCCTGGCGCAGGAGCCCTGGCTGATGCGCGAAAAAGGCTCCGGCACCCGCAACGCCATCGAACGCCGCTTCGCCGAACACGGCATCACCATCCGCCCGCGCCTGGAACTCGGCAGCAACGAAGCCATCAAGCAGGCCATCCTCGCCGGCCTCGGCGTCTCCGCCCTCTCCCGCCTCACCCTCACCCTCAACCAGCCCGGCCAGTTCGCCGTGCTCGACGTCGAGGGTTTCCCCATCCTGCGCCACTGGTACGCGGTGTATCCAGCAGGGCGGCAGTTGTCGGTGGTGGCGCGGGCGTTTCTGGATTATTTGCTGGGGCGGGGGGATGCGGCGCCTGCTACGAAGGGCAAACGGATGTAGCGAGGCGCGGGGGGGGTAACGAACAAGTTCGGCCAGTTTCAGGCAGCCAGACTAATCAATACGACACCCGGCCATCGGCCCAAGTCGCATAGAGGCAGCCCACATTGCCATTAGCGCCACTTTTGCCTACCATAGAAGCCAATTGGCATTGAGGTAAAGTACCATGAACGTTGCTGACGAGCGCAAGGCGGCTGCCATGAAGGCCGGTTCAGGGGCTAAGAAGCTTACCCCCACTAAGGCGAAATCCGCTTCTTCGCTCCCACCTAAAACTGCAGCTCCCGCGAAGTCCAGCCGAACGGGACGAAACCCGAGGGCGGGCCACGTAATTTCGGCCGGCGACACCCTCCTTTTGAAGTCTTTCAGCACCGTTCGCACCCGAAAGAAAGCCCAAGCCATATCGGCTGCGTCGCTGCTCGGTCTAGAGGGTGACGAGCGCAAGTTTCATCTCACGTCGATGGAGTGGGTTTCTGCGATTCGAAGGGGCATTCCATCATCGGCCGTGGACGCCCTCACTGCATTCCTTCTTGTTTCGCAAACCGAGTTCTCAGATGCGCTCGATATCCCGGTCCGCACGCTCGTCCGGCGCAAGGGCGAAGGGCTTCTGAACAGCGAGGAATCGGCAAAGCTGGTTAGAGTTGCGCGCGTGATCCAGCGAGCCGAGGAGGTATTCGACGATCCCGATTCCGCTCGTGACTGGTTGAAGTCGGCAAACACCTCCTTGGGTGGCGAGACTCCCATGTCCCTGCTTGACACCGAGATCGGCGCCGAAGCTGTGATAGATACGCTTGGTCGCATTGAGCATGGCGTATTCGCCTGATGCCGACCGTATGGCGAATGCTCACGGCTAAACATGCCGCTGCAGCCTTTTCGGGCGAAGGCGCGCGCCTGCATGGCGGCCGTTGGAACCCGCGAGGCGTTCCGATGGTATACACCGCCAGCACGCTGTCGCTCGCCACGTTGGAGATGCTGGTTCAGGACGGCAAGCTGCTCGCAAACTACGTCGTTATACCAGCCACGATCCCTTCCAAGCTGAAGATCGAGCACGTCAACCCGAGCGATCTGCCCGAAGACTGGCGCAGCGCAGAATCCCGCGAACAGCTTCGTGTCATTGGAGCCGAATGGATCAAGCGAGCCTCAAGTGCGGTGTTGGCAGTCCCGAGTGCGGTCATCCCAACTGAAACCAATTACCTGCTGAACCCACTGCATCCGTCGTTTCAAAAGATCGTCATTGGGGCTCCGCAGGAATTCGAGACGGATCTACGGCTGCCGAGGAAGTAGAGGAACAATGCCACGCAGATCGAACGATCTGCGCATATCCAGCCGAACTTCGCGTTCCTACTCACCCCCTTCTCGCATAACTTTGCGCTTTACCCCGTTCGTAAAGGATCCGCCCACCATGCCGCCCTTCACCCCCATCATCGGCAACTAGAACTACTCCTCCTGGTCCATGCAGGGAGCAACAGGGGACAGACCACGGCTTCGTGACCGACAACCGGTTTTTTCGAATTCCTTCGACCGGATTCAGGATTGACTGAGGCTGCCAGGCCCGCGACACTTCCTGAAGTGTCAATGGATTTCTTGTCCTTCGTGCGATGCATTCAACCGCAGTCAAACCCCGTTTCCTGCCGGCCATCCTGTCCGTATGGCTCGGCCTGTTCTTCTGCGCCCCCGCCCAGGCCAGCGAGCTTCATGGCAAGAACGGCAGCGTGATCCTGCGCATGTGCAAAAGCGCGGACAAGGTGAAGACGCTTTCCGTGATGTGCCACAGTTATCTCGACGGGTATATCGACGCGGCGCACCACTACGGCAAAGGCAAGACGGCGTTTTGCCTGGATGCCCGCGACAGGAACGTGGCGCCGGGGGCGTTGGCGGAGTGGATCGACGCGCATCCCGAATCCTTGACCCAGCCGGCCGCCGAGGTGCTGCAGAAGGCGCTGGCAGAGCGGTTTCCGTGCAAGGGCAGAAAATAGCGTGTCCGCGGAGGCGTGCGGATCGCTGCCGATCATTTTCCGCGACGACAGCCTGATTGCCATTCACAAGCCGGCGGGGCTGCTGGTGCATCGCAGCGTGCTGGACCGCCACGAAACCCGTTTCGCGTTGCAGATGCTGCGCGACCAGATCGGCCAGCCGGTTTATCCGGTGCATCGGCTCGACAAGGGCACGTCCGGCGTGCTGCTGTTTGCGCTGGATCGCGAGGTCGGACGCCTGCTGAGCAGCCAGTTCGAACGCGGCGAGGTAAGCAAGCGCTATGTTGCGGTGGTGCGCGGGCATCCGCCGGCGTCGGGCGATATCGATCATCCGCTGCAGCGCATGGCGGACGAGCATGCCGGGATTGCGGCCCGTGGCGCGGCACAAGCCGCGCAAACCCGCTACCGCCGGCTGGCGACGGTGGAATTGCCGTATCGGGTGGACCGCTACCCCAGCAGCCGCTATGCCCTGGTCGAACTGGAGCCGCTGACCGGCCGCTGGCACCAACTGCGCCGCCACATGAAGCACATCGCGCACCCCATCATCGGCGACGCGACGCACGGCAAGGGGCGGCATAACCGCCTGTTCCAGACGCTGTTCGGCCACCCGCGCTTGTTGCTGGCGGCAACCGGGATGCGGCTTGCGCATCCGGTCAGCGGGCAGGCTTTGCACGTGCAGGCCGGGCTGGCCGAGGACTTCGCCGAGGTGATCGGACGCTTGGGGTGGGGCGAGGTGTGCTGCTGACCGGGCCGACCACCCTGCATTCCCATCCCCACCCTGCTCGTGTAACTTTTCGTTTCGCCACAACACGCCAAGGAGCTGCCCACTATGCCCCCCCTCACCCTCGCCATCGGCAACAAGAACTACTCGTCCTGGTCGATGCGGCCCTGGCTGGTGCTGCGCCAGGCGGGCATTCCCTTTGCGGAGGTGCGCATTCCGCTGTACCTGCCCGAGTCGGCCGCATCCCTGGCTTCCTGGTCGCCTTCGTGCAAGGTACCGGCGCTGCACGATGGCGACATCCGGGTGTGGGATTCGCTGGCGATTTGCGAATACCTCAACGAGCGCTTTCCGGACAAGCAACTGTGGCCGCGTGACGCGGCAGCGCGGGCAGTGGCCCGCTCGGTGAGCGCGGAGATGCATGCGGGCTTCGGCGCGCTGCGCGAGCACATGTCGATGAACATTCGCGCCCGCTATCCGGGCAAGGGGCGGACGCCGGAATGCCTGGCGGACATCGAACGCATCCTGGCGATCTGGGCGGATTGCCGCGCGCGCTTTGGCGGCGGCGATTTCCTGTTCGGGCGCTTTGGCATTGCCGATGCGATGTTTGCGCCGGTGGTGCTGCGCTTCCAGACCTATGGCGTGGCGCTCACAGGCGCGGCGAAGGACTACGCAGAAGCGGTGCTGGCGCTGCCCGCGCTGCAGGCCTGGGTGGCGGATGCGGTGGCGGAAACCGAGCGCATCGAGAAGTTCGAGCTCTACTAGAAGTTCGAACGCGACGAATAAGGCGATGAATGGCGCGATCTCCAGGGGTCTGGCCAACGACCGCGACGGGAATCTGGTTCGGTTTTCCTGAACAGCAGTTTCACGCGTGTAGCAATGGGATCGCTGACGCGGCTTCTTACGGTTTGCGCCGCTGTTTGACGAAGCGGACGATCCTGTCCAGCTGGGAGTGCGCCTGCTTGCCGGCCCGCTCGGATAGCCTGGTCAGTTCTTTTTGCACCATGGCGTTGAAAGCGACGAGGTCCTGCCGCGGATAGTCGTCCTGCACGCCGCTGTCCTGAAAGAACTCGGCAATCCAGCGTGCATCGAGTTCGTCATTGCCGGTCTCCAGCAAATATTCCATCGCAGCTATCTCGACGTAATCGCTCAGTTTGGTCATCGCGGCTCCCGCTGGCCGGCCGGCGTGCCGTAGTGGGAGCCGCCCGCCAGGGCCAAGGCCAAGGGAGCGACGACGATGAGAACCAGCGTCAGAAGTGGGTTCATGGCTGCCTCCTGGGAAATTGACCCCGGCTGCCGACGGACGTTCCCCGCTGCTTATCCCCCGGGCCACATGGCCCCGGCACGAATTCCAGTAGGTTCCTTGCCGGGAAAGGGGTCGTCAGGTCGCCTTGCCGGACAGTGCTCCCGGATGAACTTCAGGGCATCTTCGGCCGGCAGGGGCTTGCTGAAGAGAAAGCCTTGCATGAAGTCGCACTGGTGCTTGAGCAGATAGTCGCGCTGGGCTTCGGTTTCGACCCCTTCAGCGGTCACTTTCAGGTCGAGGTTGTGCGCGAGGGCCAGGGTGGCGGCGCTGATTTCGGCATCGCTTGGATCGGTTTCGATGTCGCGGACAAAGGTGCGATCCAGCTTCAGCACATGGATGGGCAGACGCTTGAGGTAGGCGAGGGAGGAATAGCCGGTACCGAAGTCGTCGATGGCGAGCTGGATGCCGATGTCGCGCAGGGCCTGCAGCTGGCCGATGGCACGGTCCGGGTTTTCCATGGCGACCGATTCGGTGATTTCCAGTTCAAGATCGCTGCCCTCCAGGCCATGGCGCTTTAACAGCGCATCCACGGAATGCACGAACCCGGGGGAACGCAGTTGCTGTGCCGACAGGTTGACCGCCATGCGCATGTCCTCGATTCCTTCCGCCCGCCAGGCGCTCAATTGCCGGCAGGCCTCTTCCAGCACCCAGTTGCCCAGGGCCTCGATCAGGCCGGACTCTTCCGCGATGGGAATGAACTTGAGCGGGGAGATGTCGCCGTGCAGCGGATGATGCCAACGCACCAGGGCTTCGACGCCAAAACACCTGCCGTCGGCGGCACACACCTGCGGCTGATAGTGCAGATGCAGCTGGCCGGTGCGCAAGGTCTGGTGCAGGTCGTTCTCCAGTCCCAGACGCTCGCTGGCGGCGGCATTCATCGCCGGCATGAAGTACTGGACATTGTTCCGGCCGAGTTCCTTGGCGTGGTACATGGCGGTGTCGGCATTCTTCATCAGGGTCGGCCCGTCCTCGCCGTCGCCCGGGTAGACGGCGATACCGATGCTGGGGGTGGAATGCAATTCCTTGCCGTTGAAGACGTAGGGATGGCCAAGCGAACGCAGGATCTTGTCGCCGAGTGGCGCGGCATCCATCTCGTCCGTGATGCGGGTGAGCACGACGATGAACTCGTCGCCCCCCAGGCGCGCGACGATGTCGCTGTCCCGCACGCTTTCGCGCAGCCGCCGGGCGACGTCGATCAGCAACTGATCGCCGACATGGTGGCCCAGGGTGTCGTTGATGGTCTTGAAGCGGTCCAGGTCGATGAACATCACCGCGACGCGCAGGCTGTCGCGATGGGCGGAAAGGAGCGCCTGGTCAAGGCGGTTTTCCAGGTTGTAGCGGTTGATCAGGCCGGTAAGGGGGTCGTGATGGGCAAGATAATCGATGCGCGCCTCGTTCGCCTTGCGCTCGCTGATGTCGGAATAGCTGGCGATATAGAACATGGCTTTCTGGTCCGCATCGCGGATGGCGGAAATGGAGGCCCACTTGGGATACACCTCGCCCGACTTTTTCCGGTCCCATATCTCGCCGTTCCAATAGCCGTTCTGCTGCAGGCAACGCCACATGTCCTCGTATACGGCCTTGGGCGTTTTGCCGCTGCTCAGCATTTGCGGATCCTTGCCCACGACTTCGTCCAGACTGTAGCCGGTTTGCGCGGTAAAGGCGGCGTTCACGTTGACGATGCGGTTGAAACGGTCCGAGATCACCATGGCCTCGCCGCTGCTGTGGAAGGCGTTGGCATACTGGCGCAGCTCTTCGGCTACCGTTTCGGCGTCTTTGCGGGCCCTTTCCAGTTCGTTGCGTCCGCGCGCGAGGTTCAGGACCATGTCGCGCATCGCATTGGTGAGTTGCCCGACTTCATCCCTGGCGTCTGAAACAAGGTGATTCGACAGGTCGCCACCGGCAATTCTGCGCGACCATTTCAGCAGATCGGAAATCCGCACGCTGGCCCGCCGCGATACATAGAAGGCCATGCCCAGGAGCATGGCGCCCCCCAGGAAGCCGATGGCCAGGTTGATCTGCAGATTGCGGTTGGTCGCGGCGATGAGGTCCTCGCGGCTGGCGGCGATATCCGCAATGGTGTGTCGCATCAGGGACTGCATGGCCGCCTGGATCTTCACGAGTTCCTGACCTTCGATCCGGGTCAGCAACTCGAATGCAGACTCCTTTTCGAACTCCGCGCTGAGCATCACGGCCTCGTTGATCCCCGCCAGGTAGGTGGCGAGAACCCTGTCCAGGGCAGCGGCCTCCTGTTGCGTTGCGTGGTGACCGGACATAGCGGGCTCCGAAATGGCGGGCAAATTGATCCTGATCCGCTGCTCGACGCTGTCCAGATCGGTTCTGATCTGGTTCATGGCTTGCGCGCTTTCGCTGGTGAGATGCTTGAGGCTCAAGGCCCGCACATTGGCGATGCCCTTGTCGATGTCCTGAAGGGTTTTAAGACGCTCACTGCTGGCCGAATACATCTCGCCCAGCGCCTTGACTGAATTCTGCAGCGCGAAAGCGGAGGCAATGATGGCGCCCACGCCAATAACCCCGACCACGGCCATCGGGACGATCAGTTGATTGAACAGCGAGCGATTCCTGAGGTGGGCGAACATCTAGTCCCGACTGCCTTGCAGGGTGAGTATTGGTATCGATGCCGGCGACAGCGGGATCAAGGCGCGCTCACGTCAAAGCCCTGGGCTTGAAATATGTCCCTGACGGCCTTGGTTTGCATGAATTTCAGAAAGGCTGCGACTTCCGCATTCCCCGCCGAGGATTTGAGCGGCCCCATGTAATAGCGAATGGGTTGGTGCAATTTTTTGTCGACGGTGTGCAGTTGTCGCAGTTGATCCGTCAAATTGGATTTGAACAATATACCGACCGTGCTTGGGCTGGAGGTGGCGAGCGATTCGGCCAGCAGCTCGATGTTTTTTCGCGTCTGGATCTTGTGCTTGACCCGGTCCCACAACCCCGAGGCTTCGAGCGCTTCTTTTGCGTGGCGGCCAAACGGCGCGGTGCTGGGGTCTCCGATGAGGATGACCGTCACCTTGTCAGAAGCAAGTTCCTGCCAATCGAGACGTTTCATCGGACTGTTTTTGGGGATTGCCAGGACGAGTGCATTGCCCCATGGAATCGAAACACGGTCGCGGGCGACCAGGCCGTTTTCAATGGCGAAATCCATCCATTCGCGGTCAGCCGAAACAAATATGTCGGCATGCAGCGCGCCGCCGTGCAACCCCTTGGCAAGGAGGCCGGACGATTTGCAGAGGTAGGTGATTCGAACGGGGTGGCTTGCACGATACAAATCCCCGACCTTGTTCATGGCATCGCACGTGGAGTTGGCCAGTGCCAGCGTCAGCTCGCCAGCCCGCGCATGCGGAAAAAAGCTGGCGGCAATAAACAGGAACATTGAAATGAATAGCCAATGACGGGACGTGTAGATCATGTAGGCCCTTCTTTTTGGTTTTGTCATGTTCTTATTGGCGGATTGCAGTCGCCGTCTGGATGCGATTTGAATATACGCAGAACCGTTACATATTCAAACCCGCTGAATTAGCAATTGGTTATCTAGCAATAATTTGTTATTCCTGCAGTGCCGCAAACTCAACCCGCAACCCGTTTTGAGCAGGGTTCGCGCCCGACAGAAGGCGTTCTACGATGTACGGACGGCGGCTCGCTCGGTGAGCGCGGAGAGGCATGTCGGCTTCGATGCGCTGCTTCTGATTGGGCGGCGGCAGCGATTTTCTGTTCGGGCGCTCCTGCATTGCTGATGCGATGTAGGCGCCGCAGGTGCTGTGCTTCCAGACTTATGGCGTGGCGCGCATCGGGAAGCTCGAGCGCGAAGAACAAGGCGGCGGGAGCGGCATCACGCGCTGGCGCCTGATCAATCGCGCACTCCGCGCGTGCCATCCAGGACCGGATACCCGCCCGAGTCGGCATCCGGCGCGCGTTGCAGAATTTCCAGACGCGCCCGCATGGCGGCGATCTCGGTGGTTTGGGAGGCGATGATCTCCTCGGCCAGCTTCCGCGTCAGGGGATCCCTGCCGTGGATCAACAGCAGGCGCGCCATATCCACCGCCCCCTGATGGTGCGGGATCATCATGGCGAGGAAATCCACGTCCGCATTGCCGGTGTAACCGGGGCGATGCATGTCGTCCATCATCTTCTGCATGTCCCGATCCATCTCGCTGATGAAGCGCTGAAACTGCACCGGGTAGCGCCCCGCTGCATTGTCTCGCGCGGCCGTGCCGTGGTGAGCGTGATCCGCCGCGTCGGTTTCAGACCACGCGCTCGCCGGCAGCGCCAGTGCGAGCGCCACGATGCACGCAAGCCGTCTCACGTCCCGCGCCTCAGCCGGCCTGGCTGCGCGCGCCGGGACGCACGTAGACCAGGTTGATGCTCTTCTTGTTGCGCAGTTTTCCCGAAGGCAGGTCCAGACTGCCGAGTGGGATCTGTGCGATGAAGCCGGGCTTGAACGGATCGGTGACGTCAAACACGCTGCATACCGTCTGGCCTTCGGCCGGTGTGCCCGGCAGTTCGTCCTGTTCGTGGGCGACATAGAGCCGTGTGCCCTCCGGGTTGGTCCACAGGCCGTGCGACTCGCGGCCGTGGGTGAAGAAGCTGCCTACCACCTGCCTGCTACCTGCGGCTGCACTGCGGTCGATGATGGCGATCTGGCTGGAGGCGACGCCGCCGGGGCCGCCGTCATCCACGCGCGCGAGGCTGGCGTAGACGGCGCGGCCGTTGGCGTTCTCCACGAACTCCACGTGGTTGGGCCTCGCCTTGTCGCCCAGTTTCACGTGGCTGAGCAGGCGATGATCGCCCGATGTCTCCCAGGCGGAGACGCTGTCCGCCAGCTTGTGGGAGAACCACACTTCCTTGCCGTCCGGCGTGGTCTTCTGAAAAGGCGTGAAGCCAAAGGGATCCTGGGCCTTGAGATCCAGGGTCGTTTTGCGTTTCGGCCGGCTGTAGCCGTTGCGGTCTGCGTTGACGTGGAACACGTCGACCTTCGACAGCTTTTGCGAGATGACGAAGGCGAGTTTGCCGTCGGCGCTGAACCACACCTGGGCGGGGCCGTTGAGGGTGCCGAAGTACTGGCGTACCGCACCCGCGTCCGTTCCGCCCACCTGCTTGAGCGCGCGCGCCACGTCGAGAATCACGATGCGGTCCTCGCCGCGCAGCGTGACCCACAACTCCTTGCCGTTGCGGCTGAAGGTGGGCTCGTGCGGCTCGCGCCCGATGAGGATGCCGCTGGACAGGCGCCGGGGGTTCGTCTCGGCGCCTGCCTGGGGATTGGCGGTGTTGCCGATCACCGAACGGGTGCGGCTGTCGATGAGATAGACGTTGCTGCTGCCGCGCCCGGTGGTGGCGATGAGCCGTGAGTCAGGCGAAGGCGCGGCGCCGTGGATGGAGATGGCGCCGTGATACAGGGGCTTGTGGATCATCGCCGCGTGGGTAGGCACCACGCCGCCGGTGACGAAGCGGAAGGGCGGGCGCGGGTCTTCGTCGAAGCTGGTGAGGTTGACGGTGGACTCCACCGTATTGCTGTAGGGACTGATGACGGTGAGGGTGTTGGAGTCCTCGTTGCAGATGAACACGCGGTCCTCGCCGGCATCGGCGACGCTGTTCATCGGCGAGGCGGCCATCGCCGGGCGCATGCCGGCCGCACTGCTCAGGGCCCCCAGGGCGGCCAGCTTAAGTACGTCTCTACGGGTAAATCGCATGTGATTCTCCTCAAATGAACCGGCGAAAAGGCACCTATCAAGCGCAGCCGTCAGGACCCGTTCACCACAAAATCCACCCTAAAATTGGCTGGGAATTACGTTGTGGGCCATGGTCAGGACGGCACCGTCCCATCGCACGCAGACCCCTTGCCATGGAGTAAACAGCGCAAGGGCGGGATTTATTCCCGAAGCAAGTGAAGATATTTTTGATGAGCAACAGCAGTCGGCCTGGTTTTCGCGGCGACTGTTATTCGGCGACCATCGTGTCCGGTCCGCCCCGGCTGGACAAGAACGTTTGAAGAAACGCCGCGATTTCCCGCGGATAGATCTCGCGGCTGACCCATAAGGCATCGTTGTGCCCGCCGCGCAGCTCGACCAGGCGCTTCGGTTCGCGCGCGGCCTCGAGCAAGGCCTGCCCGTGACTGAATGGAATGATCTCGTCCTCCGGGCTGTGCAGGATCAGAACCGGGCAGTTCACCTTGCCGAGCGCTGCCCGCGTGTCGTAGCGATAGCGCACCAGCCGGGCCGCCGGAAACATCGGATACAAGGCCTGGGCCATCTCCGGCACCGACGTGAAGCTGGCGTAGATGATCAGTCCTGCCGGCGCTTGGCGGGCGGCGAGCCAGGCCGCGATCGAGCCGCCGAGGGATTCGCCGAACAGGACGATCCGATCCGGCGCAAGGCGCTTCTCCTGCGTCAGCCAGTTCCACGCCGCCAGCGCGTCCTGATAGGTGCCCTCCTCGCTCGGCTTGCCGCTGCTGGCGCCATAGCCGCGGTAGTCGATGATGAAGACGTTCAGCCCCAGCCGGTGGAACACCTCGATCTGGTCGAGACGGTGTCCGATGTTGCCGCCATTGCCGTGCAGGTAGAGCAGCGTGCCGCGCGCCACGGGCGCCGGGATGAACCAGCCGGCCAGCGTTTCGCCATCCGCGGTGCGCAGTATGACCGCGTCGAACGCCAGCCCGATGTCGGCCGGGGAGGCATCCACCTGCCGCGCCGGCAGCTCGGGAAAATAGACGTAGCGTGCCTGGAACACGTAGAGATAAAGCCCCAGCCCCAGATACACGGCCGCGCCCAAGCCCAGCACTGCTGCCCATCGCATGGTTCACCCTCCATGTTCGTGTCATTCCACTATAAAGATGGGTGAGCGAAATAACCAAGGCAGCCTTTGCCCCCGCATCCACCCCCGACCACCAGGAGGAGACCCCCATGCATGCCGACACCGACGCGCTGACCGCCGAATTCAACAGCCTGGTTCCCCCGCCCCCGCCCCTGAGCCGGCGCGGCTTTCTGGTCACCGCCCTGGGCGCGGGCTTTGCCCTGGCGGTGCAGCCGGTGATGGCGCAGACCGCGATCAGCACCGACAGCGAAGGCCTCACGGCCGGGGAAATCCAGGTGCCGACGCCCGACGGCAACATGCCGGCCTACCGGGCCCAGCCGGCACAGGGGTCGAACTTCCCGGTGATCCTGGTGGTGCAGGAAATCTTCGGCGTGCACGAGTACATCAAGGATACCTGCCGGCGCCTGGCCAAGCTGGGCTACCAGGCCATCGCCCCCGAGTTGTATGCGCGCCAGGGCGACCCGCGCCAGTACGGCGAAATCCCCGACATCCTCACCAAGGTGGTGAACAAGGTGCCGGACAAGCAGGTCATGGCCGACCTCGACGCCTGCGTGGCCTGGGCCAAGGCCAACGGCGGCGATACGACGCGGCTGGGCGTCACCGGCTTCTGCTGGGGCGGACGTATCACCTGGCTATATGCCGCCCACAATCCCGGCGTGAAGGCCGCCGTGGCCTGGTACGGCCGCCTCACCAGCCCGGCAAGCGAGATGACGCCGAAGCATCCGCTGGACCTGGTCGGCAAGCTGCACGGACCGGTGCTCGGTCTTTACGGCGGGCAGGACCCGGGCATCCCGCTCGACACCGTGGTGAAAATGAAGGGAGCGCTGGCGGAATCCGCCAATCCTGCCAGCAGGGCTTCAGCCATCCACCTCTATCCCGACGCGCCCCACGCGTTCCACGCCGATTACCGCGCCAGTTACCGCAAGGAGGCGGCGGAGGACGGCTGGAAGCGGATGCACGCGTGGTTCAGGCAGCACGGGGTTTGATCCCCCGTTGAAAGAATTCCGCTGTTGAGGCCTTGCCTGCGCCCGCCTTCAGCGCGCCCGCGCCCTGGCGAGCCTGGCTTTCAGCTCCGGCATGATGGCGGCGGCGGCCTTTTCGCCCTCGAGGATGGCCAGATGCCGGCCTTCGAAATCGGTGCTGCTCACCGTGGCCGTCTGCGGCCGGATCACGACGTCGGCATCCTCCAGCTCATGGCGGCTGATGGCATGGCCCATGATGGCGAAGGTCTGCAGCAGCACGTCCAGGGTGCCGGTGAGTTTTTCGCGGCGGCTCACGTTGGAGATGTCCACCGCGATGACGAAGTCCGCGCCCATGCTGCGCGCGGACTGGGCCGGCACCGGCGAGGTGAGACCGCCGTCGACGTAATCGCGCCCGCTGATCTCGACGGGCTGGAACATCCCCGGCACGGCGCTGGAGGCCCGCACCGCGATGCCGGTGTCGCCTCGGCGGAACAGCACCAGCTCGCCGCTTTGCAGATCGGTGGCCACCACGCCCAGGGGTTTGGGCATTTTCTGGATGGTCAGGTTCTTCACACGCTGGTTGATGAAGTCCTGCAGGGCCTCGCCCTTCAGCACGCCCCGGTTGGGCAGGGTCCAGTCGGCCACCATCTCCTCTTCCATCTGCAGCGCCAGGTTCTGCAGTTCGAAGCCGTTCATGCCCGAGGCGTAGAGCGCCCCCACCACGGACCCCGCGCTGGTGCCCACCACGATGTCCGGCACGATGCCCTGGGCCTCCAGCGACTTGATCACACCGATGTGGGCGAAGCCGCGTGCGGCGCCGCCGCCCAGAACCAGCGCGATCTTGAGCGGCGGCTTGGGCACGGGGGTCGGGATGGGCGGGGCCGGGGGCGGGGCCGCGCAGGCGGACAGCAGGACGGCGATCAGGAGCAGGGACAGGCGGCGCATGAAAAAAACGATTTCTGGTTGGGATGCGAATTATGGGGGGTGGCGATCAAACCGGCCAGAATCATCGCCGTGCCATGAACAGCTGCTGCAGCGGCTCGACATGGTTGATGGCTGCGTGCCTGCGACCGAAGAGGACGCTGGCGCATTCGTTGGCCTCGGGGTCGAGGCCGGTCTAGGGAAAAAATATTCGAGTTCTTTTTCTCCATGTACCCGAGTTGAGTAAAAATGCATGAATGGCGCGCCCATGTCGCGCGCGACATGAATTTGGACACGCCACAGATGCAAACCGAAATCCACGGATCCGTCTTTGCCGGCTTCAGGCGGGTACTCCGCTTGGGCACGCTGATCTTCGCGCTCATCCTCACCGTTCTGTTCGCCCTGATTTTCTATCAGCACCAGCGCTCGGAAGAGTCCGTTCGCTCGGTGGCGCACACGCGGCAAGTCATCGCCTACATCGACGCGCTGCGCACCTACCTGCTCAACCTGGACAACGCGGTTCGCAAATATGCCGAGTCGCACAATCGGTCCAACCTTGATCCCAGCCTGATATGCCGCCAATCGACGTGTCCCAGTGCCGAACAGCTGATCGCGCTGATCGGCGCCGACGGTAACCGGGCTGTCCGCCTGGCGCCCCTGCCGGCACTGCAATCGGCATTGGAGACCGGATTCAGCGCGCTCCAGCAACGCGCACAGACGAATGGCGATGCCACGCCGCCAGAACGGGAGCTCGCGGGATTCGACAAGTCCGCCATCGATCAGATCCACCGCATTCTGATCGAGACCGGGCGGGAGGAGCTGAACCAGCTGGAAAAGCGCGAAGCGGAACGGATTCGCGACCAGAACCTGTCGGCGATGCTGGTGGGAATAGCCGGACTGTGGATGGGATTGGCCCTGCTCGGGCTGTACCGGAAAACCGTTCGCCTGATCGGGGCAGGCACCCAAGCCGAGCAGACGATCAGGCAACTCAGTCTTCACGACGCGCTGACGGGCCTGGCCAATCGACGGTTCCTGAACGAAAACGAAAAGCATCTGATCGCCGGCGCGAAGCGCTCAGGCAAGCAGATGGCGGTCCTGGCCGTCGACCTGGATGAATTCAAGGCGGTCAACGACCGCTATGGGCATGCAGCGGGCGACGAAGTTCTGGTGACGTCGGCGGAACGGATGAAGCGCCTGCTCCGCGAGTCGGACGTGATCGTCCGTTTGGGCGGGGACGAGTTCGTCATCGTGCTGGGTCAGGTCGACGACGCGGCGGCTGCGCGCGAGGTCGCAGGCCGCGTGGTGGAGAGCCTGAGTCAGCCCATCCCGCTTGCCGAAGGGGGAACCGCGCACATCGGCGCTTCGGTGGGTGTCGCGATGTGCTGCGCAGGCGGTGAAACGCTGAATGACCTGCTCAAGAAAGCGGACGCCGCACTTTACGCGGCGAAACGTGACGGCAAGCACACCTTCCGTGAAGCCGGCGCGGCGGCCGTGTAAAGCCGTGTCACCAGGCCGCCCTTGTTTGAAGTGACGATGGAACGCCGGAACCACTACCACGTCTATGTGATCGAACTGTCGAAAGACGTTTTGTACGAAGCACGATTCAGGAAAGTCAACCCCGGTTACGTGACGGGCAAGCCGTGCATTTACGTCGGCATGACGGGAATTGATCCCGACGTGCGCTTCGACAAACACAAGGCCGGCATCCAGTCCAACCGCTTCGTCAAGCAATTCGGTCTGCGCTTGCTGCCCGCTCTGTACGAACTTTACAACCCGATGTCCTATGACGAGGCGCGCGACCTGGAAGTGGAACTGGCAATCGATTTTCGTGAAGCCGGGTACGGGGTTTGGCAGGCATGAGAAGCATGCCGCCGATCAAACCGTCACGCGCACGCCGGTCCTGTTTTATGGAAATTTTTGCTGTCCATGTCCCCTGTGATTCCTGAGCGCCTGGCCTTCATCGACCTTGAAACCACCGGCGGCAACCCGCTGATCGACCGCATCACCGAGATCGGCGTGGTGGAGGTGGAAGGCGACCGGGTGTCCACCTGGAGCACCCTGGTCAATCCCGAGCGGCCCATCCCCCAGTTCATCCAGCAACTCACCGGCATCCGCAACGAGATGGTGGAAGATGCCCCGACCTTCACCCAGGTGGCGGAAGAACTGGCCGCGCGCCTGCAGGGGCGACTCTTCATCGCCCACAATGCCCGTTTCGACTATGGCTTCGTCAAGAACGAATTTCAGCGCCTGGGGCAGCGATTCCGCGCCGACGTGCTGTGTACCGTGCGCCTGTCGCGCAGGCTCTTTCCGGAACACCCGCGGCACAACCTCGACAGCCTGATCGCCCGCCACGGACTGCAGACTGGCGACCGCCACCGCGCGCTCGCCGATGCCGACCTGATCTGGCAGTTCTGGCGCCTGCTGCAGCGCGACCGCGGCGAGGATGCCGTGGCCGAGGCCGTCCAGCAACAACTCAAGCGCCCCAGCCTGCCGCCCCATCTCGATCCCGCCCTGCTCGACGACCTGCCCGAATCCCCCGGGGTGTACCTGTTCCATGGCGAGAACGATGTGCTGCTGTACGTGGGCAAGAGCGTCAACCTGCGCCAGCGGGTGCTCTCGCACTTTGCCGCCGACACCCGCGAATACAAGGCAATGCGCCTCACCCAGGAAGTGCGCCGCATCCACTGGCAGGAAACCGTGGGCGAACTCGGCGCCCTGCTGCTGGAATCGCGCCTGGTGAAGGAAGGCCAGCCCCTCCACAACCGCCGGCTGCGCCGCGCCTCCGACCTGTGCGCCTGGCGGCTCGAGGAGGTCGCACCGGGCGATTTCCGCCCCCGCCTCGCGAGCGGCGAGGATGCCGACTTCGGCCGCGCAAGCGACCTGTTCGGCCTCTTCGCGACCCAGCGGGAAGCGACCAACACCCTGCGGAAGATCGCCGACGCCTACGAACTCTGCCCGTCCATCCTCGGGCTGGAGAAACCCGCCCAGCGCGGACGCCCCTGTTTCGCCTTCCAGGTGCACAAGTGCAAGGGCGCGTGCGTGGGCAAGGAACCGATCGGGATGCACAGCGCCCGGCTGATGGCCGCCCTGGCGAAACTCAAGCTGGACGCCTGGGCCTATCCCGGACCGATCGGCCTGGTCGAGCGCGACGACTTCCTCGACGTGGAGGAAATCCACGTAGTGAACGGCTGGCGCTACCTGGGCACGGCCAGGAGCGAGGCCGAGGTCCATGATCTGCTCGAGCAATCCGGCCAGGCCCGATTCGACATGGATACCTACAAGTTGCTCAAGGCCTACCTGAGCAAGGGGAAGGTCAAGATCAGGCGGTTGTGATTCTGCGTACTCCCGACCCTGAACAGCTTTTCGCAGTTTGGGGTTCCAGCGCCGGCTCTGGCTGCGAAAGCGGTCATATCAATCCGCATCCCAGACTTCACCTATATTGAATCTCTGGGTTGGAGGTTGATATGTCTACGCGATTGTTTTCGTTCATTGGGGGTGACACAGGCCTCTGGCGTGTCGCCGATATGGAAGTAATCGCTGGAGCGCCCCTGCCTGTCGTGAGAAGGCTCGAAATTGCTTCTGGCTCAGAAAGCCCATCCGACCCAGATGCGGCTTGGGTTCTTCGTGGAATAACAAGCAACGAGCGGTATGTCGTTCGCGATGAGGAAAGGAGCCGGCTCGTGGCCAAGCAGCAAGGTCTCGGGCGCCCCGGGGTAACGTGCGCGGCATTGATCCCAATTCGAAAGAACGTAGCCTGGTGGTCGCTCACACAAGACGAACGCCAAAGCATTTTTGAAGCGCAGTCCAAGCACGCCAGAATCGGGCTTCAGTTTTTTCCTGAATTGGCGCGAAGGCTTCACCACTGCCGGGATCTCTCGGAGAGTGAGCCATTCGATTTCCTCACCTGGTTTGAGTACACGCGGGCTGAAGAGGCGGCGTTCAACCAACTGTTTGCCGCGCTGCGTGCAACAGAGGAGTGGGCGTATGTTGAGCGAGAGATTGACATCCGGCTCGTGCGTGAATAGCTCATGTTTTTCCTCACCCAGCCCCAACATCCCCACCAGGCTTTCATGAAGCCCTCGTCATATGCGGGCGGCCTGCTATGAATAGTGTTGGATGCGCGTGAATAGGGTTCTTTTAATCCGTGGAAGGAGATCAGCATGAAGCGAACACATACCCTCGCCAGCATTACGATCGGGCTTGTTCTGGCGATTCCCTCAACGGGCTTTGGGCAGGGCGCGGTGCTGATCACTTCGCCGGTGGATGGCGCCACCCTCGACGCGATGGACGAGATCCGGGTGGCCTATGAAGTGGATCCCGGCCCGCGCGGAGATCACTCCCATCTCTACGTCGACAACAAGGAAGTGGCGATATTGCGCGAGCGCAAGGGCAGTTATTTGCTGGAAACACCGTCCTCCGGCAAGCGCAGCCTCTGCGTCAAGATCGTAAATAAGGCCCATGTGCCCATTGGCATCGGACAGTGCATCCAGGTCACGGTGAAATAAGCGGTGGGATCGGCCGGGCCAAATGACTGTTGCGGGTCGGCTTCAGACCTTCGCATTCCCATCCGCTGTCCTAAATAAGAACCGTTTTTGCCGGCGAATGCCGGATGGATACTGCCTGCCCGACGCGGCTTACTTGGTCAGCGCCATGAACAGCTGCGGAAGCCGCTCCGGCAGCCGCTCGATGTGGTCGATGACGGTGAACTGGCGGCCGAAGATGTCGCCGACGTATTCGTCGGCCTTGGGGTCGAGGCTGATGCAGTAGGGGAAGATGCCCTGCTGGTCGAGTTCCTTGACCGCCTGGCGGGCGTCCTCGATCAGCAGGCGCTCGTCATGGGCGTCGACGTCGGACGGACGTCCGTCGGTGAGGATCAGCATCAGCTTCTTGTCGGCGGAACGCGCGCCGAGGTAGTGCGCGGCGTGGCGCATCGCCGCGCCCATACGGGTGGAGTAGCCCGCTTCCATCGCGGCCAGGCGCGCCTTGACGTCGTCGTTCCAGTGTTCGCCATAGCCCTTGATGTGCAGGTAGCGCACGTCATGGCGGGTGTTGGAGTGGAAGCCGGCGATGGCGAACGGATCGCCCAGCTTCTCGATCGACCACGCCAGCAGCGACACCGCTTCCTGGGAGAGTTCGAGAATGGTCTGGTCGGACCCGCCCGCCTTTTCGTTCAGCGACTCGGACAGGTCCAGCAGCAGCATCACGGCGATGTCGCGGCCGGAGGTCTTGTGGCTCATGTTGATGCGCGGGTCGGGCGTGGCGCCGCCCTTGAAGTCGATCAGCGAACGGATGGCGACGTCGAGATCGAGTTCGCTGCCCTCCTCCTGGTAGCGGATGCGCACCTTGTCCTGCGGCTTCAAGAGGTCGAGCATTTTCTTCAGCCGCTTGGCGAGCGCGCTGTGCTTGGCGAGCAGGCGGTCGATGTCGGCGGCGTTGCCATTGGGGTGCAGCGCCTCGTACACGCTCGCCCAGTCGGGGCGGTAAGTCTGGCTCGCGTAGTCCCACTCGGGATAATGGCGCGGTGGCAGGCCGCGGATTTCCTCGCCCGGCTCGATCTTGCGCTTCTCGTCGAAGGCTTCTTCCTCGTCGCCCGCCTCGATGAATTTCCACAGCTGGCGGTTGTCGTCGCGGTAGTCGACCACGGTATCAGCGAAATGCACCTTGGCGAACTGGTCGCTCTGGCGACGGGTTTTGGCGACGTAGGAGAGCGCCAGCGCGGCGATCTCCTCAGTGCTGGATTCCCCTTCAGTCATAACAGCGTGGAAGCGGGTGACGAAGTCATTGAGGGCCGCATCGGTGTAGCCGTGATCCGGATCGAGCAGCGCACGCGACAGCATGGCCATGCGGTGACGCAGGCAGGACGTGGTTTCCGGGTCGCAGGCGGTCACCAGCGGCTTGGGGTGCAGCGCGAGGAACAGCCGGCGCAGGCCGGGGTATTCGCGGACCAGCAGCGTCTCGACGCGGCAGTCCTCGAAGAACTCCACCGCCATGCGCTGGAACGGGCTCCAGTTGTCGGCGACCTGCGCCACCGACCAGCGGCGGTGGCCGATCATGTGGGCGAGCGCGGCGCGGTAGCGGTCGAGGCCGGAGACGTCGCCCGCATCGTCGTAGACGTCGGGGAGGCGGATGCCGAGCTTGTCGTAATACGGAACCGGCTTGCGCAGTTCGTCGAACGCGGTCGAGTACGGCACCAGGTGGTCGCTGTCCTGCCACAGGCCGCGCAGGTACAGATCGAGCTTGCGCTCGACGTCGACCAGCAAGGTCCCATGGCGCTCGCGCTGCAGCACGGCGCGGGCGTCGGCCGATTGCAGGCTGAAGTAGTCCTTCTGCCGCTCGGGATGGGTACGGTAGTTGCGGATGCCGTATTCGACCCAGTTCTTCAGGCCGGCCAGCGTCAGCTGGCTGAGCAGGTTCGGCGCCTGCGCGAAAAATTCCGGCAGGCCGGGGCTGGGAAAGGTGGTGTGGTGGCCGTGGATGGAGCCGGTGGTGCGCTCCATGAAGTCCAGGGTCACGTCGAGGTAGTGCTGCAGCTGCTCCTGCGACTGCAGGCGCCGCGCCACCGGCGCCAGCGTCTGCAGGAAGGGCGTGATCGCTTTACCGTTGGGCGATTTCTGCATGCGCTGGATCAGCGCCATCACCGCGGGCAGCGCGGATTCGCCGACCGCCTGCGCGGTGGACGGCCACTCTTCCATGAACGCCAGCATCGGCTCGACGCCGCGTCCGAGCTTGCCGATCACGCGGCCGGCTTCGAGGTAGGCGTCGATGCCTGCGCGTGTCAGCACCGCCAGCGCTTCCGCCATGACGTCGTCGAACACCTCCCCCACCTGCGGAAAGCGGGTGTCAAGCTGCTTCCAGTAAGCAGCCATGAGGGGATGCTGGTATTGGCTATGGCCGCCCGCTGATGCGGGCTTAACATCTGCTGTGCCGATGTTAGCCTTCGCCGAAACTTCGTTTTCGGTCGTGGGACTCACGTTCTGGACTCAGGCAAACGTTGCGTCGATCGCGTGGTCGAGCGTTTCGCGGATGTCGGCGTCGTCGGTGATCGGGCGCACCAGCGCCATGCGGCAGGCATCCGTCGGTGCGACGCCGTCCTTGATCAGCGTCGCCGCGTACACCAGCAGGCGCGTGGAGATGCCTTCGTCGAGGCCGTGCCCCTTGAGGCTGCGCGCGACGCCGCCAATCTTCACCAGTTGTGCGGCGACGGCTGCGTCCATGCCGGTTTCCTTCGCCACGATCTGAGCTTCCAGCGCGGCATCGGGGTAGTCGAAGTCGAACGCGGTGAAGCGCTGCTTGGTCGACTGCTTGAGATCTTTCATCAGCGTCTGATAACCGGGGTTGTAGGAGATCACCAGCTGGAAGTCGGGGTGCGCGTGGATCAGCTCGCCCTTCTTGTCGAGCGGCAGGGTGCGGCGGTGGTCGGTCAGCGGGTGGATGACCACGGTGGTGTCCTGGCGCGCTTCGACGATTTCATCGAGGTAGCAGATGGCGCCGATGCGCGCGGCGGTGGTGAGCGGGCCGTCGAGCCAGCGGGTGCCGTTGGCTTCCAAGAGGTAGCGCCCCACCAGATCGGACGCGGTCATGTCCTCGTTGCAGGCCACGGTGATCAGCGGCTTGCCGAGCTTCCACGCCATGTATTCGACGAAGCGCGACTTGCCGCAGCCGGTCGGGCCTTTCACCATCACCGGCAGGCGGTTGCGGTAGGCGGCCTCGTACAGCGCGACTTCGTTCTTCTGCTGCTGGTAGAAGGGTTCCTGCTCAACTTTGTACTGGTCTTTATCGATCATTTTCATTCCTCGATGCGGAAGAAAAAAACGCCCCCAGCAAGCCGGGGGCGTGTAGCGCTGGGGCGGAGTTCGGCGGCTAGGCCCGCCTCCCGCCCCGCGTGGGGACGATATGCTTCGTCCTCCGCGTGCTTACTTGTGCACGCCCAGCTTTTCACGCCAGCCCGGATACAGCTTGTCGGCGTCGCCGGGGAAGGATTCGAATGCGCGGGCGAATTCCTTGTGCTCCTTGGCGAACTCGATCGGGTCGGCGCCCGACTTCCAGCACTCGTACGACTGGCGCAGGGAGATCGCGCCGGCCGCCGGGCTGTCGATGTGGCCGTAGGAGCCGCCGCCGGAGGTGTTGATGACGTTGCCGTGGCCCAGGTTCTCGAAGAAGCCGGGCAGACGCAGCGCGTTCATGCCGCCGGAGATGATCGGGGTGGTGGGCTTCATGCCGTACCACTTCTGGAAGTAGACCGGGCCCTGGCACTCGTCGCGCTCGATCATGTAGGCGATGCCCTTGTCGGAGGCTTCGCCTTCCATCTTGCCGTAGCCCATGGTGCCGACGTGGATGCCAGAAGCCCCCTGCAGGCGCGAGATCTTGGCCAGCACGAACGCGGTGTAGCCACGCTTGGCGGACGGCGAGGTGATCATGCCGTGGCCGGCGCGGTGGTAGTGCAGGTACTGGTTGGGGTACTGGCGACGGGCGGTGGTGATCATGCCGGGGCCGCCGACGAAACCGTCGACCAGGAAGGCCAGCTTGTCGGCGTCGGGACCGAAGGTCTCGAGCGCGAAGTCGGCGCGGGCGCACATTTCGAAGTGGTCGTCGGCGGTGATGTTCATCGAGAACAGCTTGGCCTGGCCGGTTTCGTCCTGGGCGCGCTTCATCGCGTCATAGACGAGGGGAATGGTCTTCTTCAGCGGCGAGAACACCTGGTTGCCCTGGGGTTCGTCGTTCTTGATGAAGTCGCCGCCCAGCCAGAACTGGTAGGCCGCATTGGCGAAGGGCTCGGGACGCAGGCCCAGCTTCGGCTTGATGATGGTGCCGGCGATGTAGCCGCCGTCCTTGACCGGGCGGCCGAGGATGCGCCACAGGTCGGAGATGTCCTTCGAGGGGCCGTCGAACAACTGGATGGCGCGCTCGGGGAAGTAGATGTCGATCATCTTGGCGTGCTCGATGTCGCCCATGCCCTGGTTGTTGCCAATGGCCAGCGTCAAGAAGGAGACGATCATCATGCGGCCGTCGGTGACGTTGCGGTCGAACAGGTCGAGCGGATAGGCGATCCGCATGTCTTCGGTGGCTTCGTCGATCAGGTACACCAGCGCGTCGACGCCCTTGGTGAATTCGTCGGTGGTCGACACTTCGACGTTGGTGCCGGTCGAGGATTCGGCAGCGAAGTGAGCGGCCGCTTCCAGGTAGCCGTAGCCGGCCTTGGGCTTCATCTTGTAGGCGACGAGGATGTGCTTGCCACCCTTGATCAGGTCTTCCTCTTTCAGGGAGAGGTCGGCGTAACGTGCGGATTGATCCATTGCATGACTCCTGCGGTTATATAAACAAAGCTAAATCAGACAGGGGCGGACTATACGCACGGGCTTATATAATTAAAATTAAATTGTTATGATAAAAACCATATCACTAGACTTATACATAAAACCTAAAAACCGCAGTTGACCGCTCAATGACTCAATAAGCGCCACATGAATAATTTTGTTTCAGCCTTCGTTCACGTTCATCTTCCCGGCGACGCCGCTACGCACCCGCTGGCACGTCCGGTCGCGCGCCTGCCTTTGTCGCGCCTCCTTGCCTACCCCGGTAGGCTGCGTCGTTGCTTCGCGGCAGACACCCGCCCAAACGCACCATCGGGTGCGTCCAACTGCGGTTTCTAGGTTCATGCGCCGACTGACGCTCCGCCAATTCCGGGTATTTGAGGCCGTCGCACGCCACCTGTCGTTTTCCCGGGCGGCCGAGGAGCTGCACCTGTCGCAGCCCGCCGTCTCCATGCAGGTGCGCGGGATCGAGGTCATCCTCGGCCTGCCGCTCACCGAACAGCTGGGCAAGAAGATCTTCCTCACCGAGGCCGGACGCGAGGTGCTGCACGCCAGCCGCGCCATCACCGCGCGGCTCGACGACCTGCAGGCCAACCTCGCGCAGCTGCAGGGCATCGACAGCGGCCGCCTCAACCTTGCCGTGACCTCGACCGTGAACGCCGTCGCCACCGGCATCCTGGTCCGCTTCCGCGGCCGCCATCCCGGGGTGTCGATCCATCTGGGGGTGTCCAACCGCGAGTCGGTGCTGGAGCAGCTCGCCGCCAACCGCATCGACATCGCCATCATGGGCCAGGTGCCGGACGGGCTGGAATTGGAGGCCACCCGCTTCATGGACAACCCGCTGGTGGCAATCGCCCCGCCCGACCACCCGTTCGCGCACAAGAAAAAGCTGTCCCTCCGCGACCTGGCTTCCGAACCCTTCCTGGTGCGTGAGGCCGGCTCCGGCACGCGCGCGGCGATGACGCGCTTTTTCGCGGAGAAGGGGCTGGAGCTTCACAGCAGCATGGAAATGAGCAGCAACGAGGCGATCAAGCAGGCGGTGCAGGCCGGTCTGGGACTCGGCATCCTGTCGCTACAGACGCTGGAAATGGAACTGGCGCTGAAGCGGCTCGCCGTGCTGAAGGTCGAGGGCTTCCCCATCATGCGCCACTGGTATGTCGTGCACCGCGCCGACAAGCGGCTCTCGCCCGCGGCGCAGGCGTTCAAGGATTTCGTGCTGGAACCTGCGCCCTGGCCATCCGGCCCGGCCGCGCGCTAGAATCGCGGCAGTCGGGGTACCAGCCCCCGGCGTCTGAGTTTCTGCTCACAAGACGGTGTCCCGTCCAAGACTGGTTTCATCCAATCACCCTGGAGCCTATTTCTTGGACACCGCCCCCACCCCCGCGCGCCCCACCCTCGGCGACGCCTTCAAATACTGGCTCAAGCTCGGCTTCATCAGCTTCGGCGGCCCCGCCGGTCAGATTTCGATGATGCATCAGGAGCTCGTCGAGAAACGCCGCTGGATTTCCGAACACCGCTACCTGCACGCGCTCAACTACTGCATGCTGCTGCCCGGCCCCGAGGCGACCCAGCTGGCGATCTACATCAGCTGGCTGCTGCACGGCGTGAAGGGCGGCGTGATCGCAGGCGTGCTGTTCTTTCTGCCCGGCTTCCTACTGCTGGCACTGCTGGCCGGCCTTTACCTGGCGTGGGGCGACGTGCCGCTGGTGCAGGGCATTTTCTACGGCATCCGGCCGGCGGTGGTGGCGGTGGTGCTGTTCGCCGCCTGGCGCATCGGCAGCCGCGCGCTGAAGAACGAAGTGCTGTGGGGCATGGCGGCGCTCGCCTTCATCGGCATCTTCGTGTTCGACATCGGCTTTCCGTGGATCGTGCTTGCCGCGGCGCTGCTCGGCGCGCTCGGCGGCAAGTTCGCGCCGCACAAGTTCAAGGCGGGCGGCGGGCACGGCGCCCGCCACCAGCAGTTCGGCCCGGCGATCATCGACGACGACACGCCGCCGCCCGCGCACGCCCGATTTTCCTGGGGCAAGCTGGCTGCGACCACCGCGGTGTTCGTGCTGATCTGGCTGGGCGCGATGCTGGCGATCCGCGGCGTGCCCGATCTCTACAAGATGGGCGAATTCTTCACCAAGGCGGCCTTCCTCACCATCGGCGGCGCCTATGCCGTGCTGCCCTACGTCTACCAGGGCGCGGTGGAACACTACGGCTGGCTGACCGGCCCGCAGATGATGGACGGCCTCGCGCTCGGCGAAACCACGCCGGGGCCGCTCATCATGGTCGTCACCTGGGTCGGCTATCTCGGCGGCGTGTCGAAGGACGTGCTCGGCAACCCTGCGGCCGCCGGATTTGCCGGGGCGGCGGTGGCGACCTTCTTCACCTTCCTGCCCTCGTTCTTCTTCATCCTGACGGGCGCGCCGCTGGTCGAGGCCACGCGCGGCGAACTCCGCTTCACCGCACCGCTGACCGGCATCACCGCGGCGGTGGTCGGCGTCATTCTCAACCTCGCGGTATTCTTCGCCTGGCACACCTTCTGGCCGCAGGGCACGGCAGACGCGCCGTTCGCCGGGACCTTCGAATGGTTCCCCGTCATCGTCGCCGTCGCCGCCTTCGTCGCCCTGTGGAAATACAAGGCCGACATCATGAAGGTGATCGGCGTGTGCGCCCTGCTCGGGCTGGCTTATTCGTTATCGATATGAGGACACCATGGAACCCAAGACCCAACCCCTCAAGCGCTGCGGCTGCGGCAGCCCCACCGACAAATGCCCCGACCTGCCGCGCACCATCGCGCCCGCGAAGGTCGATCCCGACGCGGCGCTGGTGTTCGACGTGCGCCGCGAAGCCGACTTCGCCGCATCGAACGAGATCATCCCCGGCGCGATGTGGAAGAACCCGGACAAGATCGACGCCTGGATCGGCGCCCTGCCGCTCACCCAGGACGTGGTGATCTACTGCGTGCGCGGCGGCGCCGTGTCGAACACGGTGGTCGACCGCCTGCAGGCCGCAGGCGTCAAGGCGCGCTACATCGAGGGCGGTCTCGATGCGTACAAGGCGGCAGGCGGCAAAATCGCCCGCAAATAACAGGCACCTGATGCGCACCCCGTAATCACTCTGCAGATCCTCCCGCGATGCTCGCCCTGCGCATCCTCTCCATCGTCTTCCCGGTCTTCGCGATCATCGGCATCGGCTGGTGGTACGGCCGGGTCAAGCGCCCCGACATCGGCGTCACCAACCAGATCAGCATGGACGTGCTGGTGCCGGCGCTGGTGTTCGCGGCGCTGGCGTCCAAATCCTTTGACTTTGCACACTACTGGCAGCTGGCGCTCGCGGGCGTCGCGGTGATTCTGGGCTCGGGCCTGCTCGCCTGGCCTTTGGCGCGGCTGCTGAAGGTCGACGCAAAGACCTTCGTGCCGCCGATGATGTTCAACAACTCCGGCAACATGGGCATCCCGCTGATCGTGCTGGCCTTCGGCGAGGCAGCGCTGGGGGCGGCGATCATCCTGTTCCTGGTGGAGATGGTGCTGCACTTCTCGATGGGTCCCTACATGCTGGCCCACCGCATGCGCCTGCTGCAGCTGCTGAAGACCCCGGTGATGGCGGCGACGATGCTGGGGGTGGCGGTGAGCCTGTCCGGCACGAGCCTGCCGACGCCGCTCTACACCGCGATCAAGATGCTCGGCGACGCCTCGATCCCCATGCTGCTGTTCGCGCTGGGGGTGCGGCTGAACCAGGTGTCGTTCAAGGACTGGCACATCGGCCTGGCGAGCGGCATCGTGTCGCCGGCCACCGGCATCGTCATGGTGCTGCTGGTCTCCCCGTTCCTCGACCTCGATCCGGTGCAGCAATCGATCCTGCTGGTGTTCGGCGCGCTGCCGCCCGCGGTGCTGAACTA
>JAJYXG010000009.1:7797-10402 GCA_021791095.1 Pseudomonadota bacterium | reverse complement strand
GCGCGCCCATGCCCGGCAGATAGCGGCGGGCGAGCCATGCCACCGCAACGAATCCGCCCAGGATCAGAACCAGGCTCAGCAGCACCGTCAGCATGCTGGAGGCCGTGTCGGGGGCGGCGGCCGTCGCCGCAGACGGAATCAGCAGCAACGCGCCTGCCGCAAGAAACTTAGCCATGCCGTATCACTCCTCGCGCCCAGCGCGTCATGTCGATTGGGGTATGCGGCAACTGCACGGCGAGCGTTGCCTGCGTGAGATCGGTTGTGAGGTGCCACGCCAGCGCAGGCGGCAGCCCGGCCTGCGCCGCCCCATCCAGCCAGCACTCTGCGAGCGCGGCATCCAGGGATTGGATCAGGCCATGGGGCACAAAGGGGGCCGAGCCCAGCATGCGCTGTCCGCCGAGGCGACGCGTCAGCCACAGGGTGGCCAGCGCGGCATCGGGCTGCCAGATGGGCACGGCGGGTGCAGCGGCGGCTGCCGTCGGCGGCGCTGTCGCCACCGCCTGAACCGGCAGATGCAGGCGTGCCGTCAGGATCGCGACGAGCTTGCGGGTCAAGCGTGTCGGCATGCCATCCGATGCAGCAGGAGGCGTGGCCAGAAAAGCGATTTCAGCGGGGGTGAGCTGCAGCAATTGCATCAGAGCACCCGTCGACCCGCATGGCGAAGCGTCAATTCCACCAGTTCGTCGTGCTGGCGCTGCTCGACGCGACGTTGCTGGATGGCAGCCTGCGCCTGATGGCGCTGCTCCAGCAGGCGCAGCGCCTTCACCCGCTGCTCGGCCTGCATCCATTCGGCAAGCCGCGCCTGCCAGTCCCGGTGCGCGGCGTCGATGGCATCCTGCGCCGCCTGCATTTCCGCCGCCCGCGCGTTTTGCAGACGATTCTTTTCCTGCAGCTGGGCTGCCGTTACACCGTCACGAAGTTCACCCGCCAACTGTACGATGTGGGCATCGCGCAGCGTGGTCAGCTGCACCTGGCGGCCGCGCGCCCGCAGCCAGACGCCATGCGCGAGCTTGACCGAGCGCGACAGCGTTTCGCTGCGCCGCTCGGCCAGTTGCAGCACGCGCGCCAGCGAAAACGGCTTCACCCGAGCACCTCATCCAGCCCGGCACGGGCGGCATCCAGTGACGCGCGTTCGCGCATGCCCTGCATCAGGTAACCCTGCATTTTGGGGAACAGCCGCACCCCCTCGTCCAGCACCAGGTCGGCGCCCGGCACGTAGGCGCCGACAGCGAGCAGGTCGCGGCTGCGCATGTAGCGCGAATAGAGGTATTTGAAGCGGCGGGTGCGTTCGAGCGCGTCCTCGGACAGCAGGTCGGGCTGGGCGCGGCTGATCGAGGCTTCGATGTCGATCGCGGGGTAATGCCCGGCATCGGCCAGGTCGCGGGAAAGCACGATGTGGCCGTCGAGTATCGCGCGCGCCGCATCGGCGATCGGATCCTGCTGATCATCGCCCTCCATCAGCACGGTGAAAAATGCGGTGACCGAACCGCTGCCGCTGCGGCCGTTGCCGGCGCGTTCGGCCAGCTGCGGCAGCTTGGCGAACACCGACGGCGGATAGCCCTTGGTGGCGGGCGGCTCGCCGATCGCCAGCGCCACCTCGCGCTGCGCCATCGCGTAGCGGGTGAGCGAATCCATGATCAGCAGCACGTGCTTGCCCTGATCGCGGAAGTATTCGGCGATCGCCATCGCATACGCCGCGCCGTTCAGCCGCATCAGCGGCGGATGGTCGGCAGGCGCCGCCACCACCACCGCGCGCGCCATCCCCTCGCTGCCGAGAATGCGGTCGATGAACTCCTTGACCTCACGGCCGCGTTCGCCGATCAGCCCTACCACCACCACGTCCGCCTCGGTGAAGCGCGCCATCATGCCGAGCAGGATACTTTTGCCGACGCCGCTGCCGGCGAACAGGCCGAGCCGCTGCCCGCGCCCCACCGTCAACAGGCCGTTGATCGCGCGCACGCCGACGTCGAGCGTCTGGCGGATCGGTGCCCGTTCCAGCGGATTGATCGGCCGGCTGTATAGCGGCACCCGACGCTCCAGCGACAGCGGCCCCATACCATCCAGCGGGCGGCCTGCGCCATCGAGCACACGCCCCAGCAGGCGCTCGCCCACCGGCACCTGGCGCACCCGGTCCTGAGCGCGGCGGCGCGGCACGTAGCGCATCCCCAGACGCGGCGCCTGCGCTGCCATCGGGTTGTCGGGAATCACCCGCGCGCCCGGCATCACCCCGTAGATGTCGGTGGCCGGCATGATGAACAGGCGGTCGCCGGAAAAACCGGCCACCTCGGCCTCGATGCTCTGCCCTCCGGGAACCTGGATGTGGCACTGGCTGCCCACCGGCAGGCGCAGACCCACGGCTTCCATCACCAGCCCGGACACCCGGGTGAGGCGTCCGCTGGTCGCAATTGGCGTCGCCCAGCTCACCGCGCGCCGGCAGTCGGCCAGGTATTCGCGCAGGCGGACGATGCGGTCCACTATTCGATCCAGTTCAGGTTGGAGCCGAGCACCTGCACCACCTGGCGCCAGCGCGCCGGCAGCGTGGCGTCGAGGTCGCCCTGACCGGTTTCGATCAGGCAGCCGCCGCGCACGATGCGCGCGTCCTCCA
>JAJYXG010000009.1:0-7697 GCA_021791095.1 Pseudomonadota bacterium | reverse complement strand
TCGATCCAGTTCAGGTTGGAGCCGAGCACCTGCACCACCTGGCGCCAGCGCGCCGGCAGCGTGGCGTCGAGGTCGCCCTGACCGGTTTCGATCAGGCAGCCGCCGCGCACGATGCGCGCGTCCTCCACGATGCGCAGGCGGTTCTTGTCGAGCACCTGGTCGAGATGCGGGCGCACCAGTGCGGCATCCTCCGGGTTCAGCAGCAGGCGCGCCTCGCGGCTGGTTTCCGCCATCTGTTTCAGCGCCATATTGACCACATCGAGAATGCGTTCCGGACGCGCGGCAAGTTCGCCCGCCACCACCTGGCGCGCCACGTCGAGCGCCAGTTCAAGCACCATGTCGGCCAAGCGAAAATCGAAGTTGTCGAGGGTGGTGCCGAAGCTTTCAGCCAGCTGTTTCATGCGACCGCAGGCCTGTTCGCCTTCCACCCGCCCGGCGGCCAGTCCTTCGGCGTAGCCCTCGGCACGCGCGGCTTCGCGCAGCCTGGCGAGCTCAGCCTCGGCATCCACGGCGGGCGGCGTTTGCCCGCCAGCCGACGCAGCGAGTTCCACCACTTCCCAGTGCTCAAATGCGGTGGTGTCGTCGTCGGTGCTCATGCCGCCTCCTCTTCTTCCGGGAACAGGATCGCCCCCTCTGCCGCCAGCCGCCGCAAGGTGGCGCCGCACTCATCGTGCGCGGCCTGAATCGCGGTCACCGGCAACGCGCCCAGGGTATCGAGTTCATCACGCATGCGTTGCGCCGCGGTCGGGCTCATCACAGCGGTCAGCGCATCGAGCACCCGGCCGTCGCTGCCCTTCAGGGCATGCAGCAGGGTACGCGCGCCGATGTTGCGCAAAAAGGTCTTGCGGCTGGGCTCGGGCAGGCGCGCCAGATCTTCGAATACGACATTTCGCACGCGCAGGCGCGCAGCCAGGCCCGCATCGTTCTGGTCGAGCTGGCTCAGTGCGGCGGCCGCGCTGCCCTCGCTCATCTGCCCCAGCAGGCTGGCAACCGCGGCTTCGCCCTGCGGCTGCGCGGCAGATTCGAGGCTGGCCAGCCAGTCATCCAGTTCGCGCAGCATGTCGGGGCTGGGTGCGTCGCTGTGCGCCAGGCTCAACAGCGTGTTCGCGCGCGTTTCACCGGGGAGCACCTCGAGCACCGCAGCGGCAACGTCGCGCGGCAGCTGGGAAACCATGGCGGCAATCAGCTGCGGCGGCTGGGCTTCCAGCAATCCGGCAATCTCCGCCGGTTCGCGCCAGGCCAGTTTGTCCAGTGCCTGCGTGCCCGCTGCGCCCAGGCGCTGCAGCAGCGCTTGCGCGCGTTCCGGGCGGAAGGCCTGCTTCAGCGTCTCGTCGAGAAACCGCCCGGTATCCGCGGCGAACCCGGTCTGCTCGGCTGCCTCGGCGGCGTAATCGCGCAGGATGGCACGCACGCGTTCGCGCGGCAGCACGCCCAATTCCCGCATCGCCTGTCCCAGGCGGCTGACTTCCAATGGGCTCAGGTAACGCAGCACGGCGGCCGTGGCCTCTTCGCCCAAGGCAAGCAGCAGCGCTGCGGATTTCTCGATTCCGGCCTGGCTCATGCGCGCATCCACAGCTTGATGACATCGGCCGTCACACGCGGATCGGCCAGCGTCTGATTACGGGCCGCATCGAGTTCCGCGTCAAAATCGTCCTCCAGCGTTACGACGGCAGGCGTCCTGCGGGTACGCAGCCAGCCGATCGCGCCAAGCAGGAGAACCGCCGCGGCACCCGCCAGCATCCACGGCCGAAAATCGAAGGAACGGGGCGTGTCGGGCGACGGGCTGACCGGGCGCACCCGGGGAATCGGGGTGGGCGCCTGTGCCTGGGCCGGCGTGGCGGGAAGTTCGGCCTGCATCTCGGCTGCCGCTGCAGGCAGCGCATACACGTTCAGCGTGTCGCCGCGCGCCTGCAGCAACCCCAGCGCCTGGCGGGCCAGTTGTCCGGCGCGCTTGATGTCGGCTGCGCTGGCGTCAAACCCCAGAATCACGATGGCATTCACGCGCTGGATACGGCCTTCCGGCACGCGCGTGGTGAGCACGGTTTTTTCCAGCGGACGCGTCTGCCCTCCCACCACGACATTGCGCACCCGCTCGACTGTCTGCCGGGTTTCGCTGTCTTCCAGCGTGGCCGTCACCTGCACGCTGACGCGATCCTTGCCCAGCCACGGCGTCAGCACTGCCAGCGCCCGTTGCGCCAGATCCTGTTCGAGCGCCAGCCGGTGCGACTGGGATGGCTCGGGTACTGCAACCCCCAGCAGGACGCCGCGCGGGTCGAGCACCTGCACCTCGGTGCGCTTCATGCGCGGCACGCTGGCGGCCACCAGGGTCTGGATCGTTGTCACCTGCTCGACCGACAGCTGCGCGCCGGAACGCAGCCGCACCAGCACTGCAGCCGTGGCGGGCGGCGCATCGCGCAGGAAAGGCGAAACCTTGGGCAGGGCGAGATGGACGCGCGCGAGCTCGACCGCGTCCAGCGCCTGGATTGAACGGGCGAGGTCGATTTCAAGCCCGCGCTGAAAGCGCTGTTGCTCCTGCAGCGAGGATGCGCCGAAGCTGGGCGCGCGATCGATTTCGTCCTGCGCGTCGGCATCGGACTTGGGCAGCCCCCGCGCCGCCAGGCGATAGCGCGCAACATGGAGTTTATCGGCCGGCACTTCGATGGTGCCGTCGGCGGTGGACAGGCGATAGGGAATGTCGAGCTGTTCGAGTGCGGCGATGACTTCGCCGCCCGCGCGGTCGGACAGCTGCGAGTACAGCAGACGATAAACAGGCGGGTTGAACCAGAGATAGGCGGCGGCCAGTGCGACCAGCGGCAGCAGCACCAGCAAGGCAAGCATGAAGCGGCGCAGCGGGCTCGCTTCCACGATCAGATCGCGCAGGCTGCTCAGCCAACCCGGCACTGGACGCACCTCGTCTGCGTTGTCGGATTCGGCTGGAACGCCTTGATGGGTTGGGTAATCACACGGCGATTATAACCAGTCAGGCGCGGCCACAGCGCGCAATACCACCTGCAATTGCCCAGCCCGCTCGCGGCCCTGAAACCACCAGATCGCACCTTTCTTCACCGCCAGGTCCCCCGCCCGTCCGGCCAGCAGCTGCATCGCCACCTGTCCCAGCGTGGGCTGATGGCCGACGACCAGCACCGGATAGGCGGCATCCGGCCAGCCAACGGCGGCCAGTAGCTCCTTCGCGCTTGTTCCGGGGCCCAATTCCGGCACCTCTTCACAATCGCGGCCCAGCGCCTGCGCGGTTTGCAGGGCACGGATGGCGGGGCTTGCCATAACCTGAATGTCCGGAGGCAGCCGCGGATTGAGCCAGTCGGCCATGCGCGACGCCTGCTTGCGGCCTTTGTCGGTAAGTTCGCGATTGAGATCGGGGAGGGTGTCCTCCGCCTCGGCGTGTCGCCACAAAATGAGTTCCATCGGGTTTACCTCAAAAAAATGTCCATCTCGAATGCGGAGCGGTCTGCCCTACCAGTAAGCCTTCAATTTCAGGAACGCGCGTGCATGCCTGGCGCTCTCGTCGTTTGCCGCCTCCGCCTGTTTCGCTGCCAACCAACCGAGCGCGAAATCCCCCATCGGCCCCGACTTCACCTGCCCTAAAGGACTCCGATCCACTACGTTCTGAAGAACGTGTGGAGTCGTATGCGCCGCTGTCAACAGGCCCCACGCAATATGGGCATCGTTGGCGCGCCCCAGGCTGTCCTGTGCGTTGCGCAGCATGTCCAGGTAGCGTCCCTGCCGGCGTTGATGCCCTGCAGGGTGCGCACCGAAAAGGGACTGAAAGAACTCGGCGGCATAACGCTGGCGCTTGATGGCGATGCGCAGGGCGTGGCGCTGCGCCGGTGCCAGTTTGCCAAAATTTCGTGCGCCGCGAACGATGGGACGATGCCCTTTCTGCAGTGCCCGACGTGCCCATGCATCAAGCGGCGACAACTGGACGAAACGCTGTGCTTCCGGCACAGACTCCCCGGAAGGGGATAACCCCCCGTTCGGGGACAAACGCCAGCCGCGCTGCAACAGCCAGCGCTGCAAAGCCAGCAGCCAGGCGCCCGGACGCGCCTGCATCAGCGCGTCCTGCATCGTCGCACGCACCTCGGTGCGGCGCAGTTCCAGCGCCTGCATGCCCTGCTGCCAGGCATTGTGATCAGGATAGTGCGGTGCAATCGCCGGCAGGGTTTCGCCGCACAGCACGTCCCAGTCACGCGCCGGCCCCAGCGCGGCAGCCAGCGTGCGCAGGCCGTCCAGCAGTTCGTCCGGCAGCGCGCACGACTTGCGCATCAGCCGCAGCGCCGCGCGCAGCCGCCGCAATGCCACCCGTGCCTGGTGCACGTATTCAATGTCGTCGGAGCGCAGCACGCCCGGCAGATTGGCCTGGAATTGCGCGAGACAGTTCTGGACGATCGCTGCAAAACCGTCTTCCACGCTCATGCCGTCATCCAGCTCCAGCGGCACCGCCTTGACCGGCTCATCCGCCACGCCATGCGCCAGGCGAACGCCCCGCTCGGCCTTGCTGATGTCGAACGGCAGACAGTCAAATGCACCGGCCCACTCCAGCGCCAGCGCGAACAGCGCATCCGGCTGGCCGGATTTCAGTTCGAGCTCGATCTCGCAGATCGGCTGGCTTCGCTCACCGGCATTCATGCCCTTTTGGGTACGCACCTCGCCCACGTCCAGCGCCACCTCGATCTGCGCGCCAGCCTTCCCCTTAAGAAGCCAGGCGGTGCGGCGAAAACGCGTCTCGAACACCGGTACCACCTGTGTGCGCAGCGCATTTGGTACGTAGGCCAGGGCCTCTGCCGGAAACCGCGTCCAGTCCAGTTCGCCGCGCGTAACCGGCATCTCGAATTCGGCGCGCCGCGACAGCCCGCCCTGCCGCTCGCCTTCGGTCTTCAGCGTCTGCAGCCAGCGCCGCCCGGCACGGCGTACCCGCAGCGCCACGCCCTCTGCGCTCAAGGCAAAGTCGGGCGTATCGAAATAACGGGTGACGAGGTCCATCTGCACCGGCGGGCTGCGCCGCCTGGCCATGCGCTTGAGGAAGGCCTCGGCCTGCCCCGGCGGCAGCGCCAGCTTGAGCTCGATTTCGTGCGGATGCGGAGTTGTCATTTAAATGTCATATTTGAAATGCGGCGGCCACTTATCATTCAAGCACGCCATGGATATTAAAACGATGACACAACCCAGCCCTGACACCCTGATCAACCGCGAGCTCGGGATTCTCGAATTCCAGCGCCGCGTGCTGGCGCAGGCCGATGATCCCGACATGCCCTTGCTGGAGCGCCTGAAGTTTCTCTGCATTTTCTCCAGCAACCTGGACGAATTCTTCGAGGTGCGGGTGGCCGGCCTGAAGGAGCAGATTCGAGCCAACTCCAATCAGCGCTCGCCCGACGGCATGACGCCGCGCCAGCAATACCGCGCGGTATCCGAAACGGCGCACGCGCTGGTGGCCAGGCAGTACGAACTCTTCAACGAGGACATCGTTCCCGAGTTGGCCGAACACGGCATCCACTTCTTCCGCCGCACGCAATGGAACGAGACCCAGGCGGTGTGGATCCGCGACTACTTCTTCCGCGAGCTGATGCCGGTGCTGACGCCGGTCGGTCTCGATCCCTCGCACCCCTTCCCGCGCGTGCTCAACAAGAGCCTCAACTTTGCGGTCGAGCTGTCCGGGCGCGACGCCTTCGGTCGCAATTCCGGCGCCGCCGTGGTGCAGGCGCCGCGCTCCCTGCCGCGCGTGATCCGCATGCCGGAGGAGATCGCCGGCTGCGAATACGGCTTCGTCTTCCTGTCATCGATCCTGCACGCCCACGTCGGCGAACTGTTCGCCGGGATGACGGTGCAGGGCTGCTACCAGTTCCGCGTCACCCGCAATTCCGATCTCTTCGTCGACGACGAGGAAACCAAGAACCTGCGCCAGGCGCTGCAGGGCGAACTGCCGCAGCGGCATTACGGCGCGGCGGTGCGGCTGGAAGTGGCCGACAACTGTTCGGCCACGATGGCAGCATTCCTGCTGGAGCAGTTCGAACTCGACCCCGACGATCTCTACCAGGAGCACGGCCCGGTCAACCTGGTGCGCCTGATGCAGGTGCCCGACTGGGTCGACCGTCCCGACCTCAAGTACCCGCCCTTCGTCCCCGCGCTGCCCGCGCGGCTTGCCAAGGACGCCGACATCTTTGCGCAGATCAGGAAGGGCGACATCCTGCTGCACCACCCGTTCGAATCCTTCCAGCCGGTGATCGACTTCATCGAGCAGGCCGCCGACGATCCCCATGTCGTCGCCATGCGGCAGACGGTCTACCGCACCGGCACCGATTCCAAGCTGATGCAGGCGCTGATCCGCGCCGCGCAGTCGGGCAAGGAAGTCACCGTGGTGGTCGAACTCCTGGCGCGCTTCGACGAGGAAGCCAACATCAACTGGGCCGCCAAGCTGGAAGAAGTCGGCGCCCACGTGGTATACGGTGTGGTCGGCCACAAGACCCACGCCAAGCTCGCGCTCGTCATCCGCCGTGAGGAAGGCGGGCTGCGCCGCTACGCCCACCTGGGCACCGGCAACTACCACGCCCGCACCGCGCGCCTGTACACCGATTTCGGCCTCCTGACCTGCGATGAGTCGATGACCGCCGACGTCGCCAGCCTGTTCACCCAGATCACGGGGCTGGGCAAGGCCGGCAAATTGAAGCGCCTGTGGCAGTCGCCGTTCACCCTGCACAGCGAAGTCGTCGCCGCGATCAATCGCGAGGCCGCGCTCGCCGCTGCCGGCAAGCCTGCCGTCATCATCGCCAAGATGAACGCCCTGCTGGAGCCGCAGGTCATCGACGCGCTGTATGCCGCCAGCCAGGCCGGCGTGAAGATCAACCTCATCATCCGCGGCGTGTGCGCGCTGCGCCCCGGCATCGCCGGGCTGTCGGAGAACATCCACGTGCGCTCCATCGTCGGCCGCTTTCTTGAGCACACGCGCATCTTCTATTTCAGGAACGGCGGCGACGAGCAGGTCTATCTGTCGAGTGCCGACTGGATGGACCGCAACTTCTTCCGCCGCATCGAAACCGGCTTCCCCGTCCTCAACCCCAGGCTGAAAAGACGCGTCATCAACGAAGGCCTCAAGCCCTACCTGCGCGACAACATGCAGGCCTGGGACATGCAGCCCGACGGCAGCTACCGCCGCCGCAAGGCGCGCCGCGCCAAGCACTACAACGCCCAGGACGTGCTGCTGGAACTGTTCTCGCGCTAAACCCGTCGTCATCCCGCGCAGGCGGGTGCAGCGTCACCAAAGCTTCACCCGAATGCCACGCCGGCGTCACATGCGCGTGGCCTGATGGCGGACATGCTGAATCGCGTCACGAATCTGCTCCGCGCGCGTCCCGATGGCCCCGCTCCGCTGCCGTCCGGCGCAAGCTTCCCCCCCTCCGGGCAGACGGCCAGCCTCCCCCCTGAAACATCCCCGGTTGAACATGCTCCCCGCCACTACCGCACCCTGTGGATTTCAGACGTCCATCTCGGCACGGCCGGCTGCCAGGCCCGCTACCTGCTCGATTTTCTGAAGCACAACGAATCCGATACGCTCTATCTGGTCGGCGACATCATCGACGGCTGGCAACTGCGGCGCGGCTGGTACTGGCCGCAGTCCCACAACGACGTGGTGCAAAAGCTGCTGCGCAAGGCGCGCAAAGGCACGCGCGTGATCTACGTGCCCGGCA
>JAJYXG010000058.1:0-10695 GCA_021791095.1 Pseudomonadota bacterium | reverse complement strand
ACGAAGTCAGATCCAGTCATGGCGAAGACGCGTCCATGGTTTTCGCCTGGCTCAGGCAAAACCCCGACAAGGCCAAAATTGCGGCAGAGACGCCTCTCGCCTTCACGGCTCGGCACCTGGACGAAAGCCTCGCCGCCTACCGGGCGGGCGACATCTCCTTGGCTCAGCGGCTCGCCGTCACCGGCTACCTGGAAGGCTTCGAGCTGGTGGAGGCCAGTCTCGACGCCTCCGACCGCGCACTGCGGCAGGACATCGAAACGCAGATGACCGCCTACCGCAACCTGCTGCGCGCCGGCGCACCGATCACCGAAGCGGAAAGACAGGCCGCCATGGTGCATACGCTTCTCGCCAGCGCCGCCGACAAGCTGGACGGCAGCCGGCTATCCCCCTCCGCCGCACTGGTCAGCGCGTTTTTCATCATCGTGCGCGAAGGCCTGGAAGCACTGCTGGTGGTGGCGGCCATCGTCGCTTTTCTGGTCAAGGCCGAACGCCGCGAGGCGCTGCCCTTCATCCATATCGGCTGGATGAGTGCCTTGGGGTTGGGCGCGCTCACCTGGTTCGTGGCCAGCTACGTCATCGCCGTCAGCGGCGCCGGGCGCGAGGTCACGGAAGGAATTACGGCACTCGCCGCCAGCGCCATCCTGCTCTATGTCGGCTTCTGGCTGCACGACAAGTCCCACGCCGAGCGCTGGAAGGCCTTCGTCGGCCGGCACCTCACCCATGCCTTGACGCGCGGCACCCTGTGGGCACTGACCGGCGTGTCTTTCCTGGCCGTGTACCGCGAAGCCTTCGAGACCGTGCTGTTCTACCAGGCCCTCTGGCAACAGGCCGAAGGCGCGCGCGGCTCGGTGCTGATCGGCTTCGGGCTGGGCGGCGGCACCCTTGCCATCCTCGCCTGGCTGATTTTCCGCTTCGGCCTGCGCCTGCCCATCGGCCCCTTCTTCGCTGCGAGTTCGGTGTTGCTCGCCCTGCTGGGCGTCATGTTCGCCGGCCACGGCGTCGCCGCGCTCCAGGAAGCGGGCTGGTTGCCGGTGGATCCGGTGAATTTCTTCCAGGTGCCCGCCTTGGGCATGTATGCCAACCAGCAAGCCTTGTGGCTGCAAGGCATCTTGCTCGCCGCCGTGACCGCCGGCTTTGCCTGGGGTTACGCACGCCGCCGGCCTGAAACCACCACACAGAATGAAACCCGATGATGCATTCCAGCAGGGAGAACGAGGTGAACGCCGATCTCAAGCCCGCCCGGGTGGTGGTTGCCGCCGCATTGCCGTCGCCCGGGCACCTGGTCATCGTGCACAAAGGCGAGCAATACCGCCTGCGCATTACCCGTAACGAGAAACTCATCCTCACCAAATAAAAAATCCACCAACCCCAGCCAGCTTTCAAGCCAGCCAAAAACCTTTAACCGTATCCGGAGATTGTATGAACAAGAAGCTGCTGGCTATGCTGATGATTCCCTTGGCGTGTTCCGCCCAGGCGCAAGAGACGAAGCAACTTAAGGAAGTAATAGTTAGCGCCGACTGGTTAGGCGCGCCGACGCCCGAAGCGGCAAAAAAACACCCGGGCGCCCGCAGCGTGGTCACCTCCCACGAATTGACCGAAACCGGAGCGCGCACCGTTGAGGATGCGCTGCGCAACGTGCCCGGCGTGCGGGTGCTGGATGAAAGCGGCACCGGCATCCTGCCGAACATCAGTGTCCGCGGCCTCAACCCCCTGCGCAGCGAACAGGTACTGGTGCTCGTTGACGGCATGCCGATCTCGCTGGCGCCGTACGGCCAGACCGGCCTGTCGCTGTTTCCATTGACCATCAATTCGGTGGAAGCGATCGACGTTGCACGCGGCGGGGTCGCGGTTCACTACGGCCCGAACAACGTCGGGGGCGTGATCAATTTCATAAGCAAACGCATCCCGCGCAAGCCCGCCTTCACCGCGAAGGAAACGCTGTCGATTGCAGACAATGGCCGCGTGCTGAGCGACACCTATGTGCGCGCGGGCGGTTTCGTAAACGAGCGGCTCGGCTTGCAGGCGCAGGCCAACGTCATCGAAGGCAATGCCGAGCGCGACCACTCGCGCACCTCGGTAAACAATCTGATGCTCGATGCGGACTGGTTCGTCACCGACAACGCCGACATCAAGGCCGGCCTGCAGTACTACAAAACCGAAAACGACCTGCCCGGCGCGCTGACGCCGCAGTCCTATGAACAGGACCGCGATCAGTCCACCCGGCCGTTCGACCGTTTTGACGGCGACACGCTGCGCGGGCACGTCGTCTACAACCAGGTTTTCGACAATGGCGCGGAGTTAAGCTGGGCCAATTTCGGGCACCGCAGCAACCGCGAGTTTTTCTTCGGCAACTCGGCCAACGCCGATGTTCCGTCGACGTTCGAAATGTCCGCGCCGCGGGCGTTCTCGGTCTACGGCAGCGAGCCCCGCTTCACGTTCAACATCGACAGCGGCATCAAGCAGAAGATCTCGGTCGGCGCGCGCTACATGCGGGAGGAAGTCGACTATCTGGTCAACCGGCGCGACGTCGCGACCAACGCCTTCAGCGTCGCGCGCGACTGGCGCTTCGAAAACGATGCCGTCGCCGCCTATGTGAGTGACACCTTTTCGCTGCTCGGCGACAAGCTCAAGGTCACCCCCGGCGTTCGTTACGAGCAGATCGACTCCTACCGCCGCGACAATAAGAACGGCCTGGAAGGGACCAACACGACCCGCGACCTGCTGCCCGGCGTGGACGTCGGCTACCAGGCAAACGACGCGCTGTTCCTGTTCGCTAATTTCCACAAATCCCTGCGCCCCGTGCAGTTCACGCAAGTCACCTACGGCGGCGAGAACCTGGCGGCCGAGCGCGCGAAGAACTATGAAGCCGGCGTGCGCCTGAGCCCGACCCGGAACGTCGATACCGCGCTCACCGCCTTCCGCTTCGATTTCGACAACAAGCTCGAATATGTGAGCGCCGAGGGCGCCTTCCGTAACCTCGGCGAAGCGCGCCACCAGGGCATCGAAGCCGAGCTCGGCTGGCGGCCGGCGCGCGTCCGCGGACTCGAATTCAAGGCCGCCTACACCTACGTCGACACCGAGCAGCTTTCCGGCCAGTTCGAGGGCAACGAACTGCCGCTTGCGCCGCAACACCAGGTCAATCTGCAGACCAATTACCGTACCGGGTCCTGGAACTGGAACGTCACTGGCCTGTACCAGAGTTCGGCATTCTCTGACGGCGCCAACACCGTCAACGAAAACGCAACCGGCTCGGTCGGAAAAATCCCGTCCTATTCGGTCTGGAACGCCCAGGTCACGCGCGATTTCAGCTGGAGTGGTACCAAGATGAAAGCAGGTCTGGCGCTCAACAACCTGCTCGATCGCGACTACTACTTCCGCGGCGTCGACTTCAGCCAGGGCCGCATGCCCGCCCCCGGCCGCGCTGCCCTACTGACCCTGCAAATGGACATGTAAGCGAGGCCATCATGCGAGAGATTATGATCCTGGCCCACGTCCCGACCGACTCGGTCAACGTCGGTTTTATCCCGGCGGCGCGGCGTCTTGGTTTATCGGTCGTGCTCCTGACCGACGACGCCGAAGCGCATCGACACTATTTCAGTCAGCCAGGGTTCGCTGCCTATCCGCGGGAAATTGTTGCCTGCGACGTATTCAATCCGCTCGCGGTAATCGATGCGATCACCTGCCGCGCGCAGAAGCCCGCGGCGGTTTTTTCCAACAGCGACCACCTGCAGACCAGTGCGGCGATCGCCGCCGAATATTTCAGCCTGCCGCGCAAGGACTGGCACGTCGCCTACCGCGCAAAAAACAAGGCGGAAATGCGCGCCAAGCTTAGGGCCTGCGGCCTCGACACGCTCTGGCACGTCGTGGTCTGCGACCAGGCTGCGCTCGCACGCGTCGTCGACGGCGTGCCTTTTCCGTGCATCGTCAAGCCACGCGAAGGCGTCGCGAGCCAGCAGGTCAGCCTGAGCCACGACCGCGCCGAACTCACGGCGCAATGCGCCGCGGCGTGGAGCAAACAGCCCGGCCAGCCCTTGCTCCTCGAAGAATACATCGACGGCCCGCTCTATACGCTGGAAACCCTCGGCGATGGCAACAGGCTCTGCGTGCTCGGCGGCTTTCAGGTGAAATTGTCACCGCCGCCGCATTTCGTGGAGTTGGAGGCAAGCTGGGGGACAGGCTTGACGGCCGACCATGAAGCCGAGGTGGTCGACATCATTCGCCGTTTCGGCGTCGGCTTTGGCGCGTGCCACACCGAGTTCGTCATGACCGACGCCGGGCCGCGCCTGATCGAAATCAACTATCGCAGCATCGGCGATTATCGCGAGTTCCTGCTGCAGGATACCCTCGGACTGTCTTTATTCGAGATTATCCTGAGTCTATATGCGGGCGAGCCACTGCCACAACTCGATATCACACCGGGTGCGGCACTGATCCGTTACTTTACCGCGCAGTCTGCAGGCCGCCTGGCCGGCGCGCCGGATGCTTTCGATCATCACTCGGATGACATCCGGATTACGTTCAAACCATTGCGAGCGATCGGCGAGTCGGTCAATCTGACGCATTCCAACAAGGATTACCTTGGTGTACTGCGCGGCACGGGGGCCGATGTGCAGCGTCTGGGCCTGGAAATGGACCGGATCAGCAGCGAGCTGGCCTGGACGATCGGCGTATGAGCGCGGCAGCCCCCAAAACGACCGTCGCCGCCGTCGACCCGATGCAGGCGGACGACACCGCGCACGACATCTATATTTGCCGGCGTGTGGTGGATACCCTGCTGCGGGAAAACGTGCGCGAGTGCGTGAGCCGCGCGGTCGTGCGCGCAGGCGACAGTCTGCCGACCGCGCTCGCCCATCGCGACGCGGGCTACGCGTGGCTCGAAGTGAGCCATTTCGGCGCCGGCATCCTGTGGATACCGGTCGCCGCATCCGCCTTCATGCAGGCGTGGCGCAGCGCCGGAGCGCCGCTCGTGTGGGATGACGGTCGGCGCCTGAATCCGCTCCACGCGGTCAAGGACATCCTGGCTTGCTTCGCACAGGGCCTCCCAGCGACAGCGACCGAGCGATTCGCAGCCTTTGCCGAAGAGTGCCGCGTCGCAGCCGAACATAGGCATATCAGCGAAGCCGAGCGCGAACGCTGGTTCGCCGAATTCCGCGCCGCGCACGACACGACGGCAGGCACCCGACTGCCGAACTGGCACTCGCGCCTACTGCACTACGATCGGCTTGGCGCGTTCCTTGATCACCCGTTTTATCCCACCGCACGTGCCAAGCTCGGTTTCGATGCCGATGCGCTCGCCGCTTACGGCCCTGAATTTCAGCGTCCCTTCATGTTGCGCTGGCTGGCGGTGCCACGCGATCTTTATCATCCGAGTGCCGACGCTGAGTCGACCCTGCCACCGCTGTGGCCGAGCGTCGAAGCCCTTGGCCTGCCTGCGGCGATGGCCCATACGCATGCGCTGCTTCCCGTGCATCCGTTCGTCTGGGAGCATCAACTCGATGAATTCCTGGGCGATGCCGAATTGCGTAAAAGCGTGGTGCGCGCTCCGCACCCCTATCTCGCGGTGGTACCGACGTTGTCGGTACGCACCGTCGTGCTGCTCGACGCGCCGGAGTGGCATCTGAAATTGCCGTTGACGATCCGCACCCTCGGTGCGAAAAACATTCGCACCATCAAGCCGAGCACGATCCACGACGGCCATCGCTTCCAGACGCTGCTCGCCGATATCGCCGCGCGCGAGCCGGCGATTGCCGAGCGCTTGCTGCTGACCTTCGAGGGGTGCGGCGGGCATGTCGACAATCAGATGTTCCTCGGCCACATCCTGCGCCGCTATCCGGTCGAGGCGCTGGGCGAGAGCACGCTGATTCCGGTGGCGGCGCTGCTGGCCCAGGCGCCCTGCGGAAACACCGTAGCCGAAGAAGCGGCGGCGGAGTTCTACGCGGGCGACCTTGAAGCATTCTTCGAGGATTACCTTGAGCTGACGCTTCGCCTGCACCTGATGCTGTGGCTGCGCTACGGCGTCGCCCTCGAGTCGAACCAGCAGAACTCGGTCCTCGTCTTGAGCCGGCAGGCGCCGCGCCTGCGCCTGCTGCTGAAAGACAACGATGCGGGGCGCATCCATTTCGACGAGCTGGCGCGGCGCTGGCCGGATCTCGCACGCCGCGTGGCCGATCTGCAGGATCGCCGCATTTTCGTCACGGACGCTCTGCCTCTGGCGCAGATGTTCACCACGATCACCCTGCAGCTCAATATCGCGGTATTGGCCGAGGGCTACGCGGGCCTCCTGCTCGGCGTGCCCCCCGCCGCGCTGTATGCCCGCGTCCGGCGGCGCGTCGAGGCGGTGCTAAACGAGCTGGCGGCCGAGGGCGAGGACGTGGCGCCGGCGCACCGCCTGCTGCTCGAGGACGACCGGCTCTATATCAAGTATCTGCTGATCGCCGCCACCCTGGCCGAGAAGACCGAAACCGGCGCGGCCGACGTCAACAAGTTCTACGGCCGCAGCACACCCAACTTCCTGGGGGCGCCATGATCGCCGACCGGCGGCGCGTCGTCGCCACGATCATGGTTTGCCATTTCATTGCTGCGTTCGCGGCGCTCGGAATGCCGCCGTTTTTTGCGCTGATACTCGACAAATCGCTGCACAGCGATACCGCCTATCTGGCCGGCTGGCTGTACATCGTGCCGACATTTTTCACGGCCGTGAGCAGTCCATGGTGGGGGCGGCTCGCCGATAAATACGGCAAGAAGCCGTTGCTGCTGCGCGCTCAGCTGGGCCTCGCGGGCAGTTTCCTGCTGGCAGGCTTCGCGCCCAATGCCTGGGTATTTGCCCTTGCCCTTGCTTTGCAAGGCCTGCTCGGCGGCACCTTCGCCGCATCCAACGCCTATCTGGCCACCGTGGTCAGCGGCGCCGCGCTCACCCGCAGCCTGAACCTGATGCAATGGTCGGCGCGGGCGGCGCTGGTTGCCGCACCGGCCGGACTGGGCCTGCTGATGACGATCGAATCGCCGCTCGTGCTCTACCGCTACCTGGCGATATTGCCGCTCGTCGCCGCGCTGTTGATCGCGCGACTGCCGCCGGCGCACCCGCACCAAGGAGGCGCCAAACCTGCGGCCCACGCCAGTGGCGGCGCGCTGGAAGCGAGCGCGAGCCAGGTCTACGCGGCGCAGTTCGCGTTCGTATTCGCCACCGTGCTGACGTTTCCGTATTTCGTGCCCTTCACCCAGGCCGGTTCCGAGCCGGCGTCTCTGGCCGTGGCCGGGCTGTTGTTCGGCATCCCGCACCTGGTCTACCTGCTGTGCGCGGTGCCCTTGAGTCGCTATCTCGGACAGGGCCGCCTGCTCGCCACGTTGTCGTCGTCATTCCTGTTGCTTGCGGGCGCGCTGGCCGCCCAGGCGCTGTTTCCGACGCTGCCGGGATTGACGGCCGGGCGCATCGCGATGGGCCTGGGCATGACGCTCGGCTTCATCAGCCTGCACGCGCTGATCGCGGCGGTCGTGACGCGCGAGAACGCCGGTCGCACCTTCGGCTGGTTCGAGAGCAACGCCAAGTGGGGCGCCGTCGGCGCCGGCCTGATCGCCGGCACGGCCGTCCAGGCGCTCGATCTGCGGGCACCATTTTTTATCGGCGCATTCACCATGCTCGCCGCCGGCGCTTACCTCGCCGGCGTGGCATTTCATCGTTTACAGCTGCGAAATTCTTGACCTCAGGAGGAAGCATGCATTCACACAATCTGGCGGGCGCGATCGATCCCGCGTCCTTGGCGCTACAGGAAGCCGGCCGGCGTTCCATGGAAACGCTGCTCAACTGTTATTGCCGCGAGGTCGCAGGGCTGGAGGGGCAGTTAAGCGTAGGCCCATTGTTCGGGCAGAGCGACAGTCCAGCATCGGTGCACTTGGCCCTGCGCCGCACCGGCGGCCGTGCCATGCACATCCGCCTGCCGCTTACCGGCGAACGCGTGCTGACTGTGGTCGACAACGCGTGCGCCACCGGGAACTACCGCTACCTGTCGCCGATGTATTGCAAGGCCCCGGGCAAACCCTGGGCCCTGCTCGACTGGCAGGCGCTGGCGGGGCTGGTGCTGCGTGAACTATCGGTCAAATACGGCCAGCCGGCGAACGACGAATTGATGCAACAGATACAGGACAGCGTGGCGGTCACCTCCGCCGTGCTGAGCGCGGCGTGCCCCAAGCCGTTTTCGCCGACGCCCTTGCAGGCGTTCGTCGAGTCCGAACAGTCGCTGGTGTTCGGCCATCCGTTCCATCCCGCTCCGAAAAGCCGCCAGGGGATTTCGCATGAGGACATGCAGCGCTATTCTCCGGAAATGGGCACGCGCTTTGCGCTGCATTACTTCGCCGTACGCCGCGAATGCCTGCTGCAGCAATCGGTGCTCGCCCAGCCGTGCGACCAGATCATCGCCGGACAGGCGCCGGCCGGACTTGCCGCGGACGAGGACTTTTTCCTCATTCCAACCCATCCCTGGCAGGCACGCCACCTGCTTACCCATCCTGGCCTGGTTGAGGCGATTCGCCGCGACCGCATCCGCGATCTCGGACAGCAGGGCGCACACTTTTACCCGACCTCGTCGATCCGCACGCTGTTTCATCCCGCCAATCCCTATTTCTACAAGTGTTCGCTCAACGTCCGCATCACTAACTGCGTGCGCAAAAACGCGCTCTACGAGCTTGAGGGCGCGCTGCAGGTCACCCGCATCATGCGCGGTCTGACGCCGCAGTTGCAGCAGCATTTCCCTGGCATGGCGGTCATGGAGGAACCCGCATTCATCTCGGCGGATCTGAAAACGGGCGACGCCCATACCGACAAGGCGATCACCGAAGGCTTCGGCCTGATCCTGCGGCGCGGCTTCGACGACGTGCTGCATCCTGGCGTGACGCCGTTGCTCGCCGGGGCGCTATTCGGCAACCACATCTACGGCGAAGCGCGGATGGGCGAGTTGCTGGGCGCGATGCCGCGGTGTGGCGGATCGTCGCGCGAAGAGACTGCCGTGACGTGGTTTTCGCGCTACGTTGGCGAACTCATGTACCCGGTGCTCTACTGCTATTTCGCACACGGCCTCATTTTCGAGCCGCATTTACAGAACGTGGTGATCGGTGTCACAGAGGGCCAGGTGCGACAGATCTTCCTGCGCGACTTCGAAGGCGTAAAGCTGGTGCAGGAGCGCTACAGCGCCAGGCAACTGGACGGTATCAGCCCGCGCGCCCGCGAAGCGCTGTGGTACAGCGCCGAGCAGGGCTGGAAACGGATCGCCTACTGCCTTTTCGTCAACAATTTCTGCGAGGCGATCAATCAAATCGGCGCTGGGAGTCCGGCATTGCAAAACCGCCTGTGGGCGGTGGTGCGCCACCATCTGCATGCCTACCAGAGTCAGTACGGGAACGACGTCTCGGCACGCTGCATCAACGCCCTGCTTAACGGCGAGGCATTTCCCGGAAAAGCCAATCTGATCAACCGCTTCTTCAAGCGTCCGGATCGCGCGTCCGGTTATCTTCCGGTCAACAACCCACTGGGCACGCTGGGGGAGAACCAAGCGTGGAGTTGAGGCTCGCCAAAGTGTTCGACAGCCTGCGCTCCGCCCGTGCGCAAGCCGGCGCGCCACTGTGCGCGTATGTTTACGATCTGGCCGCGCTGCGCCGGCATGCCGCCAAACTGGCCGGCAGCCTGCCGGACGGCTGCGAACTGTTTTACGCGATCAAAGCCAATTCCGACCTGCCGATCCTGCATACACTGGCACCGCTCGTGGCCGGATTCGAGGTCTCGTCGGGCGGCGAACTCGCCTGGGTGCGCACGAATTTCGCCGAGGTGCCGGTGATTTTCAGCGGGCCGGGCAAGCTCGACCATGAACTCCGGGAAGCACTCGAACAGAACGTCGATTGCCTGCATGCGGAGAGCCTGCATGAATTGCAGCGGATGGCGGACATCGCCGCCCGGGCCGGGCGAACGGCGCCAGTGTCGTTGCGCATCAACCTGACGCTCGACACGCTTGCCGAGACAAGCCTGATGATGGGCGGCAAGCCGACGCCATTCGGAATTCCGGCGCAGCAATTGCCCGAATGCCTGGAATGGCTGCGCGCCCGCCCCGAAATCAGGCTGCGCGGTTTTCATTTCCATCTGCTGTCGCACCAGCTCGACGCGGCCGCCCATCTGCAGCTCGTCGCGGCCTATCTCGAGCAGGCGCGCCGCTGGTGCGACGACCATGGTCTGGACATCGATCACATCAATGTCGGCGGCGGCATCGGCATCAACTACCGTCAGCCCGACCGGCAGTTCGACTGGCCGGCTTTCAGCGCGGGACTATCCGCGTTGCTGAACGAGCGCGGTATGCCGGGCGTCGCGGTGCGCTTCGAATTCGGCCGCTACATGACCGCGGCCTGCGGTTACTACGCGATGCAGGTCATCGACATCAAGCGCAGCCACGGCAAGACCTTCGTGGTCGGCCGCGGCGGCTCGCATCACTTTCGCACCCCCTATGCGCAAGGCCACAGCCACCCGTTTCACGTGCTGCCGGTCGACGAATGGCCGTATTCGTTTGCGCGCCCGTACGCGGAGGACGAAACCGTCAGCGTGGTCGGCCAGCTTTGTACGCCGAAAGACGTGTTGGCGTTCGACGCCCAGGTCGAATCGGTACGCTGCAACGACGTACTGGTGTTTCCCTACGCCGGCGCCTATGCCTGGCACATTTC
>JAJYXG010000061.1:0-10700 GCA_021791095.1 Pseudomonadota bacterium | reverse complement strand
TCCAGGCTGCGACGAAGTCCCGGACGAACTTCTCCTGCGCATCAGCGCCGCCGTAGACCTCGGCAATCGCGCGAAGCTGAGAGTTCGAGCCGAACACCAGATCGACGCGGGTGGCGGTCCACTTGACCATGCCGGTCTTGCGGTCGCGTATTTCGAACACCTCCCTGGCGTCGGAGGTCGGCTTCCACTCGTTGCCCATGTCGAGCAGGTTGACGAAGAAGTCGTTCGTCAGCGCGCCCGGCCGGTCGGTGAACACGCCGTGCTGCGTGTTGCCGAAGTTGGCGTTCAGCACGCGCAGGCCGCCGACCAGCACGGTCATCTCCGGCGCGGAGAGGGTCAGGAGTTGCGCCTTGTCCACCAGGAAGTGCTCGGCGGCGATCTCCTTGAACTTGCCGCTGCGATAGTTTCGGAAACCATCGGCGATGGGTTCGAGCACGGCGAAAGACGAGACGTCGGTCTGCTCCGCCGAGGCGTCCATGCGACCGGGCGTGAACGGCACGGTGACGCTGACACCGGCGTTCTTCGCCGCCTGTTCGACCGCCGCGCCGCCTGCCAGCACGATCAGGTCGGCGAGCGATATCTTCTTGCCGCCGGAAGCCGCGCTGTTGAACTCGTCCTGGATGGCTTCGAGCTGGGGTAGGACTTTGGCGAGCTGCGCCGGCTGGTTGACGTCCCAGTCCTTCATCGGCGCGAGACGGATGCGCGCGCCGTTGGCGCCGCCGCGCTTGTCCGAGCCGCGGAAGGTCGAGGCCGAGGACCAGGCAGTGTAGACCAGCCCGGACACCGGCAGGCCGGAGGCCAGCACCCTGGCCTTGAGCGCGGCCACGTCCTTGTCGTCGACCAGCGGGTGATTCACCGCGGGGATCGGGTCCTGCCAGATCAGGTCTTCCTTGGGCACTTCCGCGCCGAGATAGCGCGCCTTCGGGCCCATGTCGCGGTGGGTGAGCTTGAACCAGGCGCGCGCGAAGGCGTCGGCGAATTCTTCCGGATGCTCGTGAAAGTGGCGCGCGATCTTTTCGTATTCGGGGTCGTAGCGCATCGCCATGTCGGCGTCGGTCATGATGATCGGCGCCTTTTTCGACACGTCGTGCGCGGCCGGCGCCATGTTGGCGTCGGTATGCTGCCTGGGCGTCCACTGCGAGGCGCCCGCCGGGCTTCTCGTCGGCACCCACTCGTTGCCGAACAGCATGTCGAGATAGCTCATGTCCCATTGGGTGGGCGTGGGCGTCCACGAGCCCTCCAGGCCGCTGCCGATCTGGTCGCCGCCACGGCCAGAGCCATGCGCGCTGATCCAGCCGAAGCCCTGGTTCTCGATATCGGCCGCTTCAGGCGCGGGGCCGACCAGGCGCGCGTCGCCGGCACCGTGGCACTTGCCGAAAGTATGGCCGCCGCAGGTCAGCGCCACGGTCTCGTAATCGTTCATCGCCATGCGCGCGAAGGTATCCCGCACTTCCCGGGCGGACTGCAGCGGGTCGGACTTGCCGCCGGGGCCTTCCGGGTTCACGTAGATCAGGCCCATCTGCACCGCGGCCAGGGGGTTGTCCAGGTCGCGGTGGCCGGTGTGGCGCGCATCGCCCAGCCACTCGGTTTCCGAGCCCCAGTACACCGACTCGTCGGGCTCGTACACGTCTGCGCGCCCGCCGCCGAAGCCGAAGGTCTTGAAGCCCATGGACTCCATCGCGCAGTTGCCGGCCAGCACGATGAGGTCGGCCCAGGAGATCTGGTTGCCGTACTTTTGCTTGACCGGCCACAGGAGCCGGCGCGCCTTGTCGAGGTTGACGTTGTCGGGCCAGCTGTTGGTGGGCGCGAAGCGCTGCTGGCCCAATCCGGCGCCGCCGCGGCCATCGCCGGTGCGGTAGGTGCCGGCCGCATGCCAGGCCATGCGGATGAACAGCGGCCCGTAGTGGCCGTAATCCGCCGGCCACCAGTTCTGCGAGTCGGTCATCAGCGCGTAGAGGTCCTGCTTCACGGCCTTGAGGTCGAGCTTCTTGAATTCCTCGGCATAGTTGAACGACGCTCCCATCGGATTCGTCGCCGGGGCGTACTGGTGCATGATTTTCAGGTTCAGCTGATTCGGCCACCACTCACGGTTGGACTTGGCGCCACCCGCGGCGACGGTTTGATGAAACGGACATTTGCTTTCGGACATGGCGCTCTCTCCTGTTAGATGATCGACTCCACAACGGAGTGACTGCATTTAAGGCCATGAATGAGAATCTGTCTCATGAATAATCTAGAATGGATCCATTGAAGAAATAGAACGGTGACGCATGACGCTCCAGGAACTGAAATACCTCGTTGCGCTGGCCGACCACGGCCACTTCGGACGCGCGGCTGAGGCCTGCTTCATCACCCAGTCGACGCTGTCGACGCAGATCAAGAAACTGGAAGACTTCCTCGGCGTGACGCTGTTCGACCGCAGCCTGAAGCGCGTCACGCCGACGCCGATCGGCAGGGAAATCCTGCAGGCGGCGCGCAACATCGTCGAGGAGGCCGAGCGCATCCGCGAACTGGCCAGGCACGCGCAGGATCCGATGGCGCGCACGCTCCACCTCGGCGTCATCCCCACGCTGGGGCCGTATTACCTGCCGCATGCGCTGACCCTGGTGCACAGGAAGCATCCGGATCTGCGGATGTTGCTGCGCGAGGAAATGACGCCGCAAATCCTCGAGCACCTGCTGGACGGCAAGCTCGATGCCGGCCTGCTGGCGCTGCCGGTCGCCGACGACAGCCTGCGTGTCGAGCCGCTGTTTCACGAGCCGTTTTATGCGGCGCTGCCGGCCGGGCATCCACTCGCCAAGCGCGATGTGCTGAAGGCGTCGGACATCATGGCCGAGAAACTGCTGCTGCTGGATGAGGGGCATTGCTTGCGCGATCAGGCGCTCGACGTTTGCGGGAGCGGCTCGCGCGGCCGCGAGGAAGTGCGCGCCACCAGTCTGGAAACCTTGCGCCAGATGGTCGCCATGGGACTGGGCCTGACGCTGCTGCCGGCTCTGGCGGTGGATGCGGCACCGCGCGCAAACAAGAAGGCGGTCGAAATCCGTCCCTTCAAATCGCCGGCGCCCGGGCGCACCATCGCCCTGGTATGGCGCAAGCGCGCACCGTTTCCCGAAACGTTCGAGAACCTGGCGCAGACGCTGAAAAGCACCCTGCCCGGCGAGGTGGAGCCCGTCTGATGTCCGATCTCAACGACCCGCGCGTTTTTTTCGCCGCTGAGCGCACATTGTTGGCATGGAACCGCAGCGGTCTCACGCTGATGGCCTTTGGTTTCGTGCTGGAACGCTTCGGCCTGTTTCTGCATGTGCTGCGCCAGGACCCGAGCCATGCCGGGCGCGACCTGTCGTTCTGGATCGGCATCGCGTTCATCGCCCTGGCCTTGCTGGTCATCGGCTTTTCCATCGTGCAGTTCCGGCGTGTGCTGAAAACGCTCAAGCCGGTTGAAATTCCGGCGCGCTATAGCACCTGGTCGGGCATCGCGATGAGCCTGTCGGTGGTGCTGCTGGGCGTCGCGTTGCTGGCGTATCTGTTTTCAGAACTCTGATGTCCGGCGCGATTCCGCGCGTTTTCGGTGTGGTGAGGTATCAGACTGGCTGCCGTGCGTGCTACATGAAAAAGCCCCGCTGGCTTGCGCCAGCGGGGCTTGATCAACTGCCGTCAAACTAGCAGACGGCAGGGAAGCCCTGTTCAGGGCCGCCTCATTCAGTCCTTGTCGTGACCTTTGTCATGACCATAGTGGTGGCCATTGTCGCCCTTCGTCTTCTGGCAAGGCGTGGTGATCATGATGGTGCGATCGACCTTGCTGTCGGGGTGCTGCACGTTGACGTAGGCGGTGTTCGACTTGAACGGGTCGAAGTAGAGGCCGGTGGCTTCCGCTTCGAGGGTCGTCAGGCTGGCCCACTTGCCGACGGCTTCGGCCACGCCATCATTGTTCTCGTCCTTGGCGAACCAAGTGTCCTGCTTGCCGCCATCCTGATCTTCCACAATGTACATGTTGCCATCGGCGTCGATCGCCAGGTTGTCGGGGCTGGTGAACTGCGTGCCGACAGGTGCGCCGGTGGCCATGTCCAGCGTGTCGCGGCTGGCGAACAGCTTGACCGTGTCGTTGCGCAGGTCGATCGAGAACACCTTGTGGTTGGTGGTGGTCGCCACGAACAGCATCTGCTTGCCGTTTTTCAGGGTCTTGACTTCCAGATCCTCGGGGCGGTCGAAGTTGGTGCCGAGGAAGGCGGGCAGGTTCGGCGTGGCGCGGCCGTCGATCGCGGTCAGGCCATTGGGGTCGGTGACGATCACGGCGCCCGACAGAGCGACGCCGTTGATGTCGGTCAGCGGAATCCAGGTGGCGGCGCCGGTGGCTTCTTCAACCGTGCCGTCGCCCACGCGCAGCACGAAGGTCTGGCCGGCGGCGAAGAAGTCGTCGCCGTTGTCGGCCTGCGGGTTGGCCGAGGTGAACTTGAAAATGTGGCTGTCGTTGCGCTCGTCGATGAAGTACAGGTTGTTCTTCTTGTCGAACGCCAGGCCTTCGTGCGACACGCGCGGCAGGATGTCGCGGTGCTTGATCACGATGTCGGCGGGGGCGGCCAGCGGATTGACCACTTCAAACAGGCGGCCGTAGATGCTGGTCGGGCCGGCCGGATCGCTCCACGATTCTTCAGCCGTGAGGAACGTGCCCCACGGGGTCCAGCGCGAAGCATCGAAAGCCACGTGGCTATTCAATGCGGGGGCTGCAGCCGGGCTCGACCAGATGGTGGTGGTCTGCATGGTGCGCAGGTCGGTGCGCTGGATGCCGGCCTGGCTGGTTTCGTACACGGTGAACAGGTAACGGCCGGCATCGGGGCCGGTTTCGTTCAGGGTATGCATGTCGTAGTTGCCGCTGTCGAAGCGGGTGGCCTGGGCTGGGTCACGGGCAACGATGGTCATCTGGCTGAAGTGCGGCGAGGACAGCACGAAGGGGGCGGACTCGGGCAGCGAGCCTGCAACCGTATCGCCGACCATGGGCGTGAAGTCTTCGAAGGAGGTGCCGTCGGCGAAGGCCGTGGACCCGGCCAGGACCAGGCCGATGGCGAGCGAGAGTTTCTTGAGCATCATGGTGGAGTTCCCTTTGAAAGCATGAATGGAGGTTGTGCCGGTCGCAGCGTTTTCAGGTTTCCCTCGACGCCGCACTCAGTCGACCCGGTACGCGAGACATCCTATCGGTCCCTTGTGTCATGCATATTTCAGCCAGCAGGATATATCTGGTTCTTCCAGCTCATGCCTGGCCCGCCGGCCAGACAGGGCATGTTCGCCCAATTTCCCGGCGCGTGCGAAGCCGGAACTCGCATACGCGCTACACAGTCGGATTTGAGACTCGCTTACAATCGCTTTACCTTGAAACCCATTCCGCATCGCCTCCTGTTGTGCGCATCGCTTGCGCTATGGCCGTCGTGGAGCCGTGCAGCCGCGCTCGACCTGCCCGAGCGCACCGGCGCATTCTGGCTGCAGCTCGATACGCTGCCAGAACGACCGCAGTCGGCAGCCATGCAGGACGCCCCCGTTCGTTTCGGCAGCCTGGCCGCACTGACCGAGCATGCGCTGCGCGCGCGGCCTGAATCGCGCGCGGCCTGGCTCGGTATCCAGGCCGAAGCAGCACGGCTGGATGCGGCCACCGCTGCCAACTGGCCGACGCTCACCGGGCAATTCAATTTCACCCAGAGCCGCGCACTGTCCAGCTCCGGAGCATCGGTGCCGACGCTCCATCGTTACGGCCCCAGCCTCACTCTCGCCTATATGCTCTACGATTTCGGCGCCCGCGCAGCCAGCATCGACGCCCAGCGCTACCAGCTCATCGCCAGCCTGCTGAGCAACAACCGCACCCTGCAGGACGTTATCGCCGAAGTCGAGGCGGCCCACTTTGCGCTGCTGGGTGCAAAGGCGCAGGTCGAAGCGCTGGCGCAACTGGAAATTTCCTTGCGCGCCAGTCTCGACGCGGCCGACGTGCGACTGCGTGGTGGGCTGGTCTCGCGCGCCGACCAGTTGCGCGCACGCGCGGCACTGGCCGAGGCGACGCTCTCACGCCAGGCTGCGCAGCGCGACCAGGCCAAGGCAGAAGCGGCACTGAAGCAGGCGGCGGGCATCGTGCAGACGCAGGCGCTGGTGCTCGACTGGGAGATCGTGCCGCCGACTGCGCTTGAAGCCAGCACATTGCTGGCGGATCTGCTGGCTGAAGCACAGCGCCAGCGCCCCGACCTGCAAGCCCTGCAAGCCGCAGCGGCGAGTGCGCGCCTGGAGGCCGAACGCGCGCGCGCGGCGCGCTGGCCGAGCCTGTCGCTGGCGGCCAATACCGGCCGCACTTTCTTCCTGGAAGATGACCGGGTGCCGTCGACCACCTACAGCGCCGGAGTGAACCTGTCGGTGCCGCTGTTCGACGGCGGGCGACTGGCGGCCCAGGCGCGCGCCGCCGAACGTGATGCCGAACGTCTGCAGGCCGAAGCCGAGTCGCAGCGCAGTCTGGTTGCGCGTGCGGTCGTCGAGGCCTATCACGATGTGCTCCACGCACAGGCGCAGCGCGAGGGCGTGGCGGTGCAGTTCGACAGCGCCAGCGAATCGGCCCAGGCGGCCGAGGCGCGCTACAAGGCAGGCGTCGGCAGCCTGCTCGAACTCCTGACCGCGCAGGCTGCGCTCGCGCGTGCGAGGCAAAGTGCCGCCCAGGCCGATTCTGAATGGCTCGCGGCGTTTTCCCGTTTGAATCACGCACTGGGCCGTTTGCCCCCCGTCACTTCCGCGAACCCACCATGAAACTGCGCATTCTTCTCCTCGTCATCGTGCTGGCCCTGGTTGCCGGCGTGGTGTACCGCATCCAGACCCAGCAGGCAGGTGACGCCAGGAAGGGCGGTGGAGACCGTGCCCTGAGCGTGAAAACCGTGCCGGTGGCGGTACGCGATTTTCCGCGGGTGATCGACCTGCCCGGCACGCTGGAAGCGGCCCAGCAGGTTGCAGTCGTCGCCCAGGTGAGCGGCACGGTGCTGAAGCAGCATGTGCAGGAAGGCGATGCCGTGCGCGTCGGGCAGCTTCTGTTCAGCCTGGATGCGCGTCCTGCACAGGCGCGCATCGCGCAGAGCCGGGCCATCCTGACCGGCGCACTCGCCGAGACCGCCGAGGCGGAGAAAAAACTGGAACGCCTCGCCCCGCTGATGCAGTTGGGCTATATCAGCCGCCAGGAATTCGACGACGCCCAGGTGGCGCTGGAAACCGCGCGTGCGCGTGCCGGTACGGCCCGCGCCGAGATGGAGTCGGCGCGACTTGATGTGGAGTATGCACAGATTCGCGCGCCGATCGCCGGGCGCGTCGGCCGCATCGGCATCCGTGCGGGCAGTCTGGTGCAGGCGGGCGGCGAGCCGCTGACCACGCTGATCGCGCCCGGCGCACTCGACGTGCGCGCCAGCGTGGCCCAGCAGGACTGGCCGGAACTGGCGGCAGCCCGCGCGCAAGGCAAGGTGACGGCCGAGGTTTTCCATGACGTGGACCGCACGGTGCAGGCGCAGGGCGAACTGGTGTTCGTCGATTCGCAGATCGACGCCGCCACCGGCGCGGTTCCGATCAAGGTGCGGCTGAAGGCGTCGCCGCCTGCTCTGCTGTCGGGACAGGGCGTGCGGGTGCGCCTGCTGCTGGGCGCCTTGCCGGATGCCAGGGTGGTGCCCGAGGCGGCGCTGCAGCATGCCCAGGAAGGTGCCTATGTCTATGTCGTGCGCGATGGCAGGGCGGTGATTCAGTCGGTCGAACTGATCCGCAGCCTCGATGGCGAGCAGATGGTGGAGGGCGACCTGCGCGCAGGCGAGCCGGTGCTGATCGAGATTCCGCAGCGTCTCAAGGCGGGCAACCCGGTCACGCTCGAAAGCGCGCGCCGATGAATCTGTCGCGGCTGTTCATCGAACGCCCGGTCGCCACCCTGATGCTGGTGCTGGCGATGGCGCTGTTCGGCGCGCTCGCCTACACGCAGCTGCCGGTGAACGACCTGCCGCAGGTGGATTTCCCCACGCTGCGGATCAGCGCCTCGTTGCCCGGGGCCAACCCGGAAACCATGGGCAACACCGTGGCGACGCCGCTGGAGCGGCAGCTGGCGACGGTGGCCGGGATCGAATCGATGAGTTCGCAGTCGAGCCAGGGCTCGACCAGCATCACCCTGCAGTTCGAACTCGGGCGCGACATCGATGCCGCCGCGCAGGACGTCCAGACCGCGATCGCGCAGGCGGCGCGCAACCTGCCGCAGGGGATGGACCCGCCGCAGCTGCGAAAGATCAATCCGGCGGATTCGCCCATCCTGTATCTGGCGCTGTCGGCCGAGCGCCTGCCCTTGACCGAGCTCGACGCCATCGCCGATTCGCGCGTGGCGCAGCGGCTGTCCAGCCTGTCCGGCGTGGCGCAGGTGCTGGTGTTCGGCTCGCAGAAATACGCGCTGCGGCTGTATCTCGACCCCGCCAAACTGCAGGCGCGCGGCCTCACCTTTGCCGACGTCATCCAGAAGGTGCAGACGGCCAACGCCAACCTGCCGTCCGGCACGCTGGACGGCGCCACACGCGCCTACACGGTGAAGGCGCCGGTGGCGCTCGCCAACGCCAAGGATTTCGGCGACATCATCGTCGCCTACCACGACGGCACCGCGCTCCGGGTGAAGGATCTCGGCCGCGCCGAGGACGGCGTCGAGGACGACAAACGCCGCACCTGGTACAACGGCACCCGCGCGATCGTGCTGGCGGTGCAGCGCCAGCCGGGCGCGAACACGGTCAAAGTCGCCGAGCGCATCCGCGCGATGCTGCCGCAGATCGAGGAAGAATTGCCCGACGGTGTCCGCCTGCAGGTGCATTCCGACCGCTCGCGCTTCGTCAGGGATTCGCTGCACGAGGTCAATTTCACGCTCATCCTCGCGCTGGCCCTGGTGGTCCTCGTCATCTTCGCCTTCCTGCACAATGTGCGCGCGACGCTGATCGCGGCGCTGGTGCTGCCGAGCTCGCTGCTCGGCACGTTTGCCTTCATGCATCTGGCGGGCTACAGCCTCAACAACCTGTCGCTGATGGCGATCACGCTGGCGATCGGCTTCGTCGTCGACGACGCGGTGGTGGTGATCGAGAACATCGCGCGCCATCTCGACATGGGCAAGACCCGCATGCAGGCGGCGCTCGACGGTGCGCAGGAGATCGGATTCACCGTGCTGTCGATGACGATCTCGCTCGCCGCCGTGTTCCTGCCGATTCTCTTCATGGGCGGCATGATCGGGCGGCTGTTCCAGGAATTCGCGGTCAGCATCGGCGTCGCCGTGCTGCTGTCCGGCGTGGTGGCCCTGACGCTCACGCCGATGCTGTGCGCGCGCGGCCTGGTGCACGAACCGCTCAACAATCCGCTGTCGCGCGCCTTCGACGCCGGCTTCAACCGCTTCCGCGGCTTTTATGGCGATACCCTGCGCGCGTCGATGCGCCATCGCGGCGCGATGCTGCTGTTTTCGGTTGCGGTGCTGGGCGCGATGGTCTGGCTGGCCGGCCAGGTCAAGCAGGGCTTCATCCCGCGCGTCGACTCCGGCATGATCTTCGCCAGCGTGCAGTACCCCGAAGGCATCCCGTTCGAAGAGCTGTCGACGCGCCAGCAGCAACTCGCGTCCATCGTCCAGCAGCACCCGGCGGTCGAAGGCCTGATGTCCTCGGCCGGGCAGGGCGGCGGCGCCACCGGCGGCAACGTCGGACGGCTGGTGATCCGCCTGACGCCGCGAAATACGCGGCCCGGCGCGGATGCGGTGATCGACGAACTGCGCGCGGCGACGCGCAGGATCGGCGGCATCAATGTCACGTATCAAAACCCGGCATCGATCAACGTCGGCGCACTGGTGTCCAGCAGCGACTATCAGCTGACCCTCACCGCAGGCGATTTCGACGTGCTGAAGGCGGCTTCCGCCGCCGCCGAAAAGCGGCTGGAAGCGGTGCCGCTGATCGAGGACGTCAACAGCAATCTCGAATTGCGCAATCCCGAACTGCGCGTCAGCCTCGATCCGATCGAGGCGGCACGCCTCGGCATCACCGCACAGCAGGTGCAGCAGACGCTGTACGACGCGCTGGGCGGCCGCCGCATCAGCGAAATCTACGGCGCCAGCGACCAGTACGTGGTCAGCATCAAGGCGCTGCCCGAAGCGCAGCTGAACCCGGCGATCATCGGCCAGCTTCCCCTGAAAACCGCGTCGGGCGGACTCACCCGGCTGGACGCGGTGGTCCGGGTGGAAGCGGGCGTCGGCCCGATCGCGGTGCACCACTACGGCCAGCAGCCCGCCGTCACGCTGTCGTTCAACCTCGCACCCGGCGCATCGCTCGATGCCGCACTGGGCAGCGCACTGGAGGCGGCGCGGGAAGTGGTGCCGGCGGAGGTGGCGCTGCAGCTCACCGGCGCGGCGCAGAAATTCCAGGAGTCGACCGTGCAGCTGCCGCTGCTGCTGCTGTTCACCATCGTCGTCATCTACATGGTGCTGGCGGTGCTGTACGAGCATCTCGGCCATCCGCTGACCATCCTCACCGCGCTGCCGCTGGCGGGCTTCGGGGCGCTGCTGGTGCTGGTGCTGCTGGACGAGGAACTCAACATCTTCAGCTTCGTCGGCATCATCCTGCTGGTCGGCCTGGTGAAGAAGAACGGCATCATGATGATCGACTTCGCGCTGACCCGGCAGCGTGCCGGCATGAGCGCCGAGGACG
>JAJYXG010000123.1:0-50248 GCA_021791095.1 Pseudomonadota bacterium | reverse complement strand
CCGGCGGCGGCGATCAAGGGCCGCCCAACCAAACGCGACCGGCGGCAGATTCATCGCTTCACGGGTGAATGAGGCGTCTCAATTTACTGTCAGCCCCCGCAAAGCGCGGACAAACACATAGAATCACGCTATCCGCGAACCCTCATCCATGACTGTTTCTCCCGCGTTTTTCCTGTTTCTGCGCCGCGCATCGCGCTGGTTTGCGGTTCTGTTTGCACTCGCTGCACTGGGATTTGCGACGGCCGCGTCGCTGATGTTTTTCTGGGTGTTGCCGAATATTGCCGAACACCGCGACACGGTGGCCAGCCTGATGTCGCGCGCGCTGGGGCAGCGGGTGACGCTGGAGGCCGTGTCGGGGGTGTGGCAGCAGACGCGCCCCGAATTCAGTCTGCAGGGCGTGCGCCTGTACGACCAGCAGGGCCAACCCGCACTCCACCTGCCTGAATTGAAGGCCACGTTTGCCTGGCGCTCGCTGTTGTTTCTGGAGCCGCGCTTCAACCGCATCGAACTGCAGAGCCTGACCCTGGACGTGCGGCGCGCGCCGGACGGACATCTTTATGTCGGCGGCATTCCCGTCAACCCGGCCGATCCTGACAGTGGTTTTTCAAGTTGGCTGTTGCGGCAGGGGCGCGTGCATGTGAGTCAGGCCACGCTCACCTGGCTGGACGAGGTGCGCAACGCCGAGCCGCTGATTCTGCGCGAGGTCGACCTGACGCTGAGCAATGCGCGCCGCACCCACCGGCTGCAATTGCGCGCCGTCCCGCCACCCAGCCTGGCCCAGCCACTGACGATAGACGCGAAAATCAGCGCCCGCGACACGGACGATCTCAAAACCTGGAAAGGAAACATCGATGCGACCGTGGCGGGAATCTCGTTTCCGCATCTCGCCACCTGGCTGGCGCTGCCGTATCAACCCCGGCAGGGGTGGGGTGCGCTGAAAGTGATATTCAAGGTGGCGGACGGCACCCTGGCAGGGGTGGCCGCGGGCTTCGATCTGCGGGCAATCGAAACCACGCTGGGCGAGGACCTGCCCGCCTTGCGGCTGGCGCAGGTGCGCGGCCGTGCGGCATGGCGGCAGGGCCCTGACGATCAGCGCATCGTGTTTGAAAACCTGCGCGTGGCGCACCCGGGGGACGCGCTGGGCGCGCCGTTCAATATGGGGCTGGCTTGGGGCGCCACATCGCGCGAAATCACCGCCAAGGCATTCAAGCTGAGCGGCTGGCAAGCGATTCTGCCGAGCCTGCCGATGGATGACGCCCTGCGTGCGCGCCTGCAGACCCTGCAACCGCAGGGAAGGTTCGACGACCTGACGTTGCGCTGGACCGGCACGCAGCCGGGCATCGACAACTTCGGCATTGCGGCCCATTTCAGCGGTTTGGGCGTGACAGCGGTTGACACGCAGCCGGGGCTGGCCGGCCTCAGCGGGCGCGTCGAGGGGGATGCGCGCGCAGGCGTGTTCGCGATCGATTCGACGCAACTGTCACTCGATCTGCCCAGCCTGTTCCGCGAGCCGCTGTTCGGCTTCGACAGTCTGCGGGCGCGCGGCAGCTGGAAAAAAACGCCACGCGGCCGCCGCTTGACGCTGGACGATGCGGCCTTCGCCAACGCGGACATGACCGGCACTGCGCAGGGACATTACGAACTGATCGCCGGCCAGCCCGGCGTCATCGATCTGGCCGCGCATCTGAACCGCGCCGAGGGTACGGCGGTGTACCGCTACCTGCCGAAAAAAATCGGCGACATCACCGTCAACTGGGTGAAGCGTGGCGTCGTGGCCGGACACTCAGACAGCGTGCAGCTGATTCTGAAGGGCGATCTGGCGCAGTTCCCGTTCGACCAGGGCAACGGGGTGTTCAGGATCGAGGCGCAGGTGCACGATGCAGTGATCGATTATGTGCCGGACTGGCCGCGCATCGAGGGCATCCAGGCACGCGTGCTGTTCCAGGGCAAGCTGATGGAGATAACCGCCAGCCAGGCGCGGATTTATGGGGTGGCCCTGTTGCCGGTGAAGGCAGTCATCCGGGATCTGATCCATCACGAAGAGCTGTTGCAGGTCGAAGGCGAGGCCAGCGGCCCCATCCAGGATTTCATCCGCTTTGCCAATTTCAGCCCGGTGGGCGAGCGCTTGCGCGGGTTCACCGATGCACTGGACGGCAGCGGGCCGATGAAGCTTGCCCTGAAGCTGCAGGTACCGCTGCGCCACAGTCATGACGCCACACTGGCAGGTCAGCTGTCATTCCTGGGCGACACCCTGTTTCCGCCCGGGCTGCCGCGGCTCGACCAGGTGCGCGGCAACATCGATTTCACCGGCGACAGCCTGGATGCAAAAAACCTGACCGCGCAGTTTCTGGGGGGGCCATTGCGCATCGACACCGCCACCCGCAATGGCCAGGTGCAGATTCTGGCGCAGGGGCGCGCCACCGCAGCCGGCATCACTCCCTGGCTCGGCGCGGCATGGGGCAAGCGTTTGGCGGGCCAGACAAGCTGGCGCGGCCAGGTCGATCTGGAACCGGCGGGCGAACGCATCCGCATCGAATCCGATCTGGTCGGGCTGGGTTCCAGCCTGCCTGCGCCGCTGGCGAAGCGCGCTGCGGAGCCGTTGCCGCTGCGGGTGGCCACCCAGCCGCAGGGCGATGGTCGGCTGCATGAGGTGCGGCTCGCTCAAACCGTCAGTGCGGCATGGCGCAGCACCGCGAAAGGCGATTTCGACCGTGGCGAAATCCGCTTCGGCGGGCAGGCGGTGATGCCGGCCGAGCCGGGTTTGCGGCTGTCCGGCAGCGGCCGCGGCCTGGACATTACGGGCTGGACTGCGCTGTTGCCCAAGGGCGACGGCAAGGAAAGCGTGCCGCTGTCATCCATCGACCTTGGCTTCGAGACATTTGACCTGATGGGGCGGCGCTATCAGGGCGTGCGCCTGCAGGGGCGCACCCGCAACGGTCTGTTGCGCACCCAGGTGACCGGACGCGAACTGAACGGCGTGCTGACCTATCGGCCGGCCGGCGCATACGATGCCACAGGGGCTTCTGCCCGTAATGGACCGGAGTCCTTGAAGGCGCAGCCTGCCCGCGTGTCGGCGCTGTTCAGGCAACTGACCATCCCGGCCCGGGTGCCCGGCGCCGGGTTGACCGATGGCGTCAACCTGGCGGCAGCGGATTTCCCGACGCTGGATGTGACGGTGGAGGATTTTCGCCTGGAGGACCGTCTGCTGGGGCGGCTGGAGGTGGTGGCGCGCGGCGCGCCGCAAGGCCTGGTGATCGACAGCCTGCAGCTCACGCACGCTGACAGCGTGTTCCGCATGAGCGGCCTGTGGCGTGATGGCGCGCCGAGCGAAACCCGTGCCGAGCTGAGTCTGAGCGTGCTCGATGCGAGCAGGTTCCTCGCCCGCTTCGGTTATCCCGACACGCTCAAGCGCGGCAGCGCCGAGATCCGGGGCAACGCCACCTGGGTGGGTTCGCCTGCCGATTTCGCGTTCGACACGCTGGCGGGCGAGCTCGATTTCAAGGCCAAAGGCGGACAGTTCCTCAGGATCAACCCGGGTGCGGGCAAGCTGCTCGGCGTGTTGAGCCTGCAATCGCTGCCGCGCCGGTTGAACTTCGATTTCCGTGATATCTTCAATGAAGGCTATGCCTTCGATGACATCAGCGCCACCCTGCGCATCGCGCGCGGCGTGGTCTATAGCGATGACTTCAGGATGCACGGGCCGGCCGCCAAGGTAAACATGTCCGGAATGGCCGACCTCAATCAGGAAGTCGTGCAGTTGCGGGTGAAAGTGATCCCGAAACTGTCCGAGGGCGTTGCCGTGGCTGGGGCGCTGATTGGCGGGCCACTGGCAGGGGTAGGTGCGCTGGCTGCGCAAAAACTGCTGCGTGACCCGTTCGAAGAGGCAATCAGCCGGGAATATATGGTGACCGGGGCGTGGCAGTCGCCCGATGTCAAAAAATTGAGCAAGACCGTAACCCCGGACTCTGAACCGTGATCGTGGAATCTGTGACATGACGACGAAAAAACCCGCAAAAACCACCGTTGCACGCTCCAAGGGTGCACAAGTCAAAAAGCCCGCGCCGCAGGCCGGCACCGTGCGCGTGGCGGCGATCCAGATGGCGTCCGGCCCCAACGTGCCGGCCAACCTGGCCGAGACCGAACGGCTCATCGAGCTGGCGGTCGAAGGGGGCGCGCGCATGGTCGTGCTGCCGGAGTTTTTCTGCATCATGGGACTGAAGGATGCCGAGGTGGTGAAGGCACGCGAGGCCGAAGGCCATGGCCCGATCCAGGCCTTCCTGTCGCGCATGGCGAAGAAACACAAGATCTGGCTGATCGGCGGCTCGGTGCCGCTGGAGGCCAGCGTCCCCAACAAGGTGCGCAACAGCTGCCTGGTGTACGACGAGCGCGGCAAGCAGGTGGCGCGCTACGACAAGATCCACCTGTTCGGTCTCGACCTCGGCAACGAGCGTTACCAGGAAGCCAAGCTGATCGAGCCGGGCGACACGGTCGTCGTCGTCAACAGTCCGTTCGGCCGCATCGGCCTGTCGATCTGCTACGACCTGCGCTTCCCCGAGCTGTATCGCGCCATGCCCGACGTCGACATCATCGTGGTGCCGTCGGCATTCACCGCCACCACCGGTCGCGCGCATTTCGAAACCCTGATCCGCGCGCGCGCGATCGAGAACCTCGCCTATGTGGTCGCCCCGGCGCAGGGCGGCTACCACCTGTCGGGCCGCGAAACCCACGGCGACAGCATGATCGTCGACCCCTGGGGCGTGGTGCTCGATCGCCTGCCGCGCGGCTCCGGCGTCGTCATCGCCAACATCAATCCGGCCTACCTGACCAGCCTCAGAAAGAGCCTGCCCGCGCTGCAGCACCGCTTCATCCAGTGCCGGCAGATCCAGGTCGATGTGGTCGAGCGTCGTGTAGTGGCCAAGCGCTTGTCCCCGACCGGGGGCGAATCCACCAAATAATTCAGCGCCAGAAAATTCAGGACACCGCCATGAACCCCACCGACGCCTTCGTTCCCATCCAGACCGCCGAGCAATTGTTCCGCTCCGCCGAGTCCACGCTGCTGACGCCGAACGGCCTCGATGCCGACAAGCTCGCGCCGGTGTTCGGTCGCCTGCTCACGCACGACGTCGACTACGCCGACCTCTACTTCCAGTACAGCCGTTCCGAAGGCTGGAGCCTGGAAGAAGGCCAGGTCAAATCCGGCAGCTTCAACATCGACCAGGGCGTCGGCGTGCGCGCGATCTCGGGCGAGAAAACCGCTTTCGCCTATTCCGACGACATCAGCCTCGACGCGCTCGGCGCGGCCGCCGACGCCACCCGCGCGATCGCGCGCGCCGGGCAGAACCGCAGCTTCGGCATGGTTCAGCGCGGCGAAGGCCGCCTGCTGTACAACGCGGTCGATCCCCTGGTCTCGCTGGCCGACGCCGACAAGGTCGCGCTGCTGGAACGGCTGGAGAAGAAGGCGCGCGCGTTGGACCCGCGCGTCATCCAGGTGATGGCGAGCCTCGCCTCCGAATACGAGGTCATCTTCATCGCGCGTTCCGACGGCCACCTGGCCGCCGATGTGCGCCCGCTGGTGCGCCTGTCGCTGCAGGTCATCGCCGAGCAGGACGGCCGCCGCGAGCAGGGCTCCGGCGGCGGCGGCGGCCGCTTCGACTACAGCTACTTCACCGACGACATCCTGGAAAAATACGCGCGCCAGGCCGTGCACCAGGCTATGGTCAACCTCGACGCCCGTCCCGCGCCCGCCGGCAGCATGACCGTCGTGCTCGGTTCCGGCTGGCCCGGCATCCTGCTGCACGAAGCCATCGGCCACGGCCTCGAAGGCGACTTCAACCGCAAGGGCAGCTCCGCCTTCTCAGGCCGGATTGGTGAAAGAGTGGCGGCACCCGGCGTCACTGTTGTCGACGACGGCACCATCCCCCTGCGCCGCGGCTCGCTCAACGTCGACGACGAAGGCAACCCGACCCAGCGCACCACGCTGATCGAGGACGGCATCCTCACCGGCTACATGCAGGACATGATGAACGCCCGCCTGATGGGCATGCCGATCACCGGCAACGCCCGGCGCGAATCCTTCGCCCACCTCACCATGCCGCGCATGACCAACACCCTGATGCTGGGCGGCGACAAGGACCCGCACGAAATCATCGCCTCGGTGAAGAACGGCCTCTACGCCGTCAACTTCGGCGGCGGCCAGGTCGACATCACCAGCGGCAAGTTCGTCTTCTCCGCCGCCGAGGCCTACATGATCGAGGACGGCAAGATCACCTACCCGGTGAAAGGCGCCACGCTGATCGGCAACGGCCCCGACGCGCTCACCCGTGTCAGCATGATCGGCAACGACATGGAAATGGATTCCGGCGTCGGCACCTGCGGCAAGGAAGGCCAGAGCGTGCCGGTCGGCGTGGGACAGCCGACGCTGCGGATCGATGGGTTGACGGTGGGCGGGACGGCGTAAGGCTAAATTGAAGTTTGCGGCGCGATACGTTTTGTTTGCGCACTTAGCAATAGATGAAGACACCGGATGAGCTGTTACTCACTGCGGAGAACTGTTTGACGGAGGCTCTTGCTGCCTATGAATCCGGAGGCCACAGTGTGCACGCCGCAGAGTTTTATGAGCTGCGAGTCCAGGCAGCAATATTTAATTATGACATCTGCCACGAAGTCGTATCACTGTGGAAAAACGAACCGAACGGGTTCGCCCTAAACGTGGCTCTCAAAAACATCGTGCACAAGCTTTATGAGTATGACAAATCACTTAGCGGCAAGCTTGTTAACCGTATGCTTACACTTGCACGAGCCCGAGAAGTTGAGGTACATAAAGACGACATACGGAACGAGCGCAAGAAGTGGCGGGAACAGTTGTCCAAGCTTCAAAAATGGGCCGACGTGCGAAACGAAACATCAGGTCACTATGGCAAAAACATCGCCAAACAGGTTGCCTTGTTGAAGCAGCTTGATCGAAAAGAGGTCATGGCTGTTGCTGCTGCCTTTCTGGCCTTCAATATTGTGGTATTGAAGGCGCTCATGGAGGTGGGTCGTGGTAAATATTCGCCGTCCGAGTAGGTTGTGGTAACCGAATGGCATTGCGTCCAAAACCCATACAAGAGCAGAGCTTCTCAAGTCATCACCGCCCTGGTTCTGACTTTCCTCCCCTTACAGCCCCGCCGAAAATCGAGCCTGCTGGGCGGATCAGCGGCGAAGGTGTTTGAGTCCCGCCCACAAAAAACCAATTTAAAACAGCCAGGCGGGGCGAGTTCTTCGCCGCCCGTCCGGCAGGCTCGGTTTTCGGGAATTCGGGGATGTCGGGGTCGCCTTCTTTTGGTTACTTTTCTTGGCGAGACAAGAAAAGTGACTAGCTGCCGGGCTACCCCCGGCCAACGTTCACCAGTCTTGCGAAGGTTCAACCACTAAACAAGCGGAACGCCTCGCAATGGCAAGCCAGCCTCAGGCCAAACTTTCTAACGGCTTCGGCTCCCCAATCAAATACCCCTGCACGCAATCCACCCCCATCTCCGCCAGCTTCGTCAGCGTCTCGGCGTTTTCGACATACCCCGCCACCGTCTTGATCTCCAGGAAACTCCCCGTCTCCAGAATCGACCGCACCAGCGCCTCGTCGATCATGCTGGTGCCGATCTCGCGCACCAGCGCGCGGTCGATCTTCAGGTAGTCGAGCTTCATGCTCTTCAGGCGGGTATAGGAGCTGGTGCCGGCGCCGAACTCGTCCAGGGTAAAGCGGCAGCCGTGGCGCTGCAGCTGGCGCATGAACAGCTGGGTCTGGGCATGGCCTTCGACGGCGTCGGCTTCGCTGATCTCGAAGATGAGCTTGTCGCCGGGAACGTCGCCGCGGGTCAGATCGGCCAGCAGCAGCTTGAGAAACAGCGGGTTGGTGACTGACTGGCCGGAGAGGTTGATCGAGAAGCCGCCCAGCGCTGCGGTTTGCTCGGGGTGTGCGCGCATCCACTGCAGCACGCTCTTCACCACCCAGCGGTCGATCTCGGTGATGCGCTGCAGCCGTTCGGCGACGGCGATGAGGTCGCGCGTCGCGATGCTGCGCTCGCTGTGGGTGACGGGGTGCAGCAGCACTTCGTAATACAGCGGGGTGCGAGCTGCGTCGGCCGCGGCGACGACCGGCTGGCAGTTCAGGCTGAGCTGATTGTGGGCGAGGATGTCAGTCAGTTCGTGCGCCCACTCGGCCAGCGCCAGCACGCCGCTGTCGTCGCCCTCGCTGTTGTACGACATGACGGTCAGACCGGATTCGCGCGCACGGGCGCAGGCGGCGTTGGCGTTGTCGTAATACGCCTCGGGGCTGAGGCAATCGGTGGCCCACATCAGGCCAGTTGCGGCCTGGACACGGTAGCGGGTGCCGTTGATTTCCTGCGGCTGAGCGGTCATTGCGTGGAGCAGGGCCTCGGCCTGCGCCTCGGCAGAGGCATGGCCGGCGGCTTCGATCCAGAATGCAATGCCGGATTCGCCTGCGCGTGCGAGCAATGCATTGGGCGGGAGCAGGGCGGGCATGAACTGCGCGTATTCGCGCAGGATGGGCGTGCGGATTTCGGCGCCCGTGGCTTCGCCGGCCGGCGTGCTGATGTCGAGCTGGATCACGCCGATGGCATAACCGCCGTCGGTCGCCTGGCTGCGCAGCCAGTTGCGGCGGATGGCGCGGAAGAAGGTCTTGCGGTTGGCGAGTCCGGTGGCGGAGTCGTGCGAGGCCTGCCACAGCAGATCGCGCTGCATCTTCTGGATCATCGCGCTGTAGGAACGGTCCATCAGCGGCAGTTCCAGGTCTTCGGTCCACTGTGCCTCACCGTCTTCCAGCGACTGCAGCAGGTCCTGGCGCCTGAGGTCGAGCTTCTTGATGCCGCGGTAGTTGGCGAACACGTACACCGGCGGCTGGTCGCCGATCCAGATCAGGTTGAGCGGGGTGTCGAGCGACTTGAACTGCAGCCAGTCGCCGACACGCAGACGCTCGGCGAGGAGGTCCTGCGCTTCGCTCAGGGGCTCGCTGGCGGCGTCGTTGAGGCGGGCGGCGACCGAGGTGTGCTGGTGTTGCGACTTGTCTTTGTCGAACAGCGTGGCAGCGAGCTGGTCGACGATGCGATCCTGCGCAAACTTGTCGGCGCACACCCGGGTGAGCGCCTGGTCGATGCGCTGCAGCAGCGTCTGGACCTCGGCGGCGGCAGGCGGCTCGGCGTTCTCCGGATCCAGCCACGCGCACAGCTGTTGCAACACCTGCCAGGCTTCGTGCGCCTCGTCGCTGTCGACGCCATGGCGCATTTCGGCCATGAACAGCACATTGCGCCAGCCGCCGTTCAGCAGTTCGATCACGGCGTTGGGCACTGTACGTTCGTCCAGCCGTGTCAGCAGGTCGCGCAGGATGCGCTGCTTGGCGACTTCGGCCCGCTGGCGGCCTTCGCACATTTCCTGCAGGCGGGAAACGCGCGCGGCACGCTCGTTCAAAAGCGGCTTGACCACGCGCTCGAGCTGGGTGCGCGCCTCCTCGAACACGCCCGGATTCTTGTCGGCCTCGGCATTGATGCGATCGGTCCAGCGGCTCATCAGCCGCAGCAGGCGCGCATCGGTGATCTTGCCGTCGTCACCCGCCACCATGCTGATGCGGTCGAGCGTGTTCAGCACCTTGTGCGCCGGGTGGGCGGGCGAGTTGAGGAATTGCGGGTCGGACATCGCCAGCTTGATGAGGCTGGTTTCCAGCTGCTGGAAAAATGGCCGCATGCCCTCGCTGACCGATTTCTCGGCATGCATGGTGTCGAACAGCGCACCGAACATGTCGACCGAGCGCTGCATTTCCTGGGTGACGGCCGGCGGCAGCGCGCCGGCGGCAGCCAGGCGCTGCAACACGGGCGAGTGCGCCACGCCGGATGCACCCGCCATCCCCGCCATCATGGGCTGGCTGGCGGCTGCGCGCCCAGCGCCGCCGCCAGCACCGGCTGCGCCCGGGGCGGCATAAGCCGGCAGAGCGCTGCCGGGGGCAGATGCGCTGCCAGGCGGCGCCGCGGCAGGGGCTGCGGTTGCCGGCTGGCCGCGGAAAAAGTCCAGCAGCGAACCGGTCAGCCGGCCGAGGGTTCCCTGCGACGGCGCTGCAGCAGGCGCGGGGGCTTCAGCCTGGGCGGGTTCGGCGGGTGACGTTGGCGTGGCATGGGGCGGCTGCATGACCGGTTGCTGCTGGTGTTCGACTTCGGCCGGCGAGACCGGCAACAAGGCCAGCAGTTCAGCATACAGCGGGGCAAGCTGCTCGGACAGCACGTCGCGCAGTGTGGCATACGCCACCTGGCGCGCGCGCGCCAGCACCGGGACATCCTGCAGTGCGCTGCGGTAGGCATGGCCGATGACGGCCGGGCCGAAGGGGTTGTTGCTGTGGTCGCAGGCGAAGCCGAACAATTGCCCGATTCGCGGCTCGATGTCGGCGAGTTGTTCGCGGAACTGTTCTTCCAGCTTGTTGGCTTCGGACGAGGTGGCGAGCCAGTCCTCGAAATCCAGTTCGTCGACCAGGGCCAGTGCGCCATCCATGGTGTCGCGGGTGGCGTGAGTTTGCACCGGGCGCGCCTGCTTCAGCGCATCCATGACCTGCTGCACAAAGCGGGTTTGCACAGTTGCCGCGTGATTGCCGAACTCGTGCACTGCGCTCAACAGTCCGCTGTGTTCAGCTATGCCGGAAGCATGCAGGGCGGTTGCGTTCAGCTTGTCGCCCAGGACGCGCATCATCTGGTCGTGCACCTGGAGCAGGGTTTCACCGAGCAGGGTGGTGCTGGCCTCGCGCAGTTGCGGGTGCGCGCTGGAGGGGGGCAGGGCGGCCAGTTTTTGTCGATGCTCCGCCATGCGCAATTTTTGCAGCGCACGCAGCGCGTCGATTGGATGGCTGGCGAATGCGACACCGACGCCGAGCGGGCTCAGGCGCTGCAGTCGCGCCGGCACGCGGAAACTCTGGGTGGTGTTGAGCGACACCGGGGTGAAGACAATTTCCACCTCGGCGTCGGCGCGCTTGGCCAGCGAGGTGATCGCCGCGTCGGGATTGATGAACTTGAGGAACAGCCCGCCGAAGCAGAAATCGCGGATTTCGCAGGCGATCTCGGGTTGCCCGGGCTGCGAGATGATGGCCGCCTGCGAAACCTTGAAGCGCTTGTCGCGCCGCATGTCCCGCGCGGCTTGCTGAATGTCTGTCTCGTTAGCCATGATTTCGACACTGTTCTCCATTGTTCGTTGCACCCGATTATGCGATTGAGCGTTGTGGTTGCGGCGTTTTGCTTGGCATGAACCCATTCCTCTTGAAGGACGCTTGGCGGGATTCTCCCTGTTTTGGTAGACTGTTTGCATGATTCGTGCCGAAATGTTCTTTTTTAGCCACTTTTATCCCACGCCACGGGCGGTCGGGAGGCGCTGAGACGAGCAGCAACGCCTTGACGAAACCGCCAGCCCGCTGGCGGTTTTTTCGTTTAAGAAGCCGCCGCAGCCAAGCACACAACCCGGAGCCTGAAAATGTCTGCCACCCGAACCGACGACACCCGCATCGAGCAAAGCGGCGAACTGCTCGCCCCGATGCAGATCATGCGCGAACTGCGCGCGAACGAAGCCGTGCATGCGCACGTGGCGCATGCACGCAGCGCCATTCACGACGTGCTGCGTGGGGCGGACGACCGCATGTTCATCGTCGTCGGCCCCTGTTCGATCCACGATCCGGCGGCAGCACTCGATTACGCGCGAAAGCTGAAGCCGCTGGCCGACGAACTGGCGCATGACCTCATCATCGTGATGCGGGTGTATTTCGAGAAGCCGCGCACCACGGTGGGCTGGAAGGGGCTGATCAACGACCCGCATCTGGACGAGAGCTTCGACATCAACGAAGGCCTGCGGCTGGCACGCAAGCTGTTGCTGGAGATCAACGAAATCGGCCTGCCGTGCGCGACCGAGTTCCTCGACCTGATCTCGCCGCAGTACATCGCCGACCTGGTGAGCTGGGGGGCGATCGGCGCGCGCACCACCGAGTCGCAGTCGCACCGCCAACTGGCGTCCGGCCTGTCGTGCCCGGTCGGATTCAAGAACGGCACCGACGGCAGCCTCAGGATCGCGGTCGACGCGATCAAGGCGGCGGCCGCGCGCCACCATTTCATCTCCATCACCAAGTCGGGTCATGTCGGCGTGTTCAGCACCTCCGGCAACGAAGACACCCATGTCATCCTGCGCGGCGGCAAGGCACCCAACTACGACGCGACGAGCGTCAACCTGGCCTGCAGCGAACTGGCTGCGTCCGGCCTGCGCCAGCAATTGATGATCGACTTCTCGCACGCCAATTCGAGCAAGCAGTACCAGCGCCAGATGGACGTCGGCGCCGACGTGGCGGCGCAGGTGGCCGGCGGCGATGCCCGCATCATCGGCGCGATGATCGAAAGCCACCTCAACGCCGGGCGCCAGGACCTGGTCCCCGGCCAGCCGCTGGAATACGCCAAGTCGATTACCGACGCCTGTATCGGCTGGGACGACACCGTCCCGCTGCTGCGGATGCTGGCCGATGCGGTGAAAAAACGCCGGCTGACCGTGCCGGCGGATGAGGAATAGGTCCGCTTCCGGGTTAAAATAGCCACGGCGGGTCTCCCCGCATGGCTAGGTCGTGAATCGGGTCAGGTCCGGAAGGAAGCAGCCCCAGCGGTCGATGCCAGTGCCGGGGTAAGGCTCGCCATTCCCGCCCTTTAAATTTGCCCATGACTGATCTCTTCGGCGATTCCGCTTCCCCCGCACTGGCGCTGGCGCGCAAGTGGCGGCCGCGTGTGTTTGCCGACCTCAAGGGGCAGGAGCATGTGGTGCAGGCGCTGTCCAACGCGCTGACCCAGGGCCGGCTGCACCATGCCTATTTGCTGACGGGCACCCGCGGGGTGGGCAAGACCACGCTGGCGCGCATCCTCGCCAAGTGCCTCAACTGCGAAACCGGCGTCACCGCCACACCCTGCGGCGTGTGTTCCGCATGTACCCAGATCGACGCCGGGCGCTTCGTCGACCTGCTCGAGCTCGACGCGGCGTCGAACACCGGTGTCGACAACATGCGCGAGGTGCTCGACAACGCGCAGTACGCGCCGACGGTGGGGCGCTACAAGGTCTACATCATCGACGAAGTGCACATGCTGTCGAAGCCGGCCTTCAATTCCATGCTGAAGACGCTGGAAGAGCCGCCCGCGCATGTGAAGTTCATCCTCGCCACCACCGACCCGCAGAAGATTCCGGTGACGGTGCTCTCGCGCTGCCTGCAGTTCAACCTGAAGCCGATGACGCCCGCGCTGGTCGCGCAGCATCTGGGCGAGGTGCTGGAGCAGGAAAGCGTCGCCTGCGAGCCCGCTGCGCTGAACCTGCTGGCGCGCGCCGCCGCCGGCAGCATGCGCGACGCGCTGTCGCTGACCGACCAGGCGATCGCCTACGGCGGTGGCAAGGTCGAGGCGGCCGCGGTTGAAGCGATGCTCGGCACGGTGCGGCGCGATTACCTGTTCGACCTGCTCGATGCGCTGGCGGCGCATGATGGCGATGCGCTGTTGGAGCAGGCGCGGCAGTTGGCCGAACGCGGCATCGCCTTCGACGCCACGCTGCAGGATATGGGCAACCTGCTCACCCAGCTGGCGTTGATTCTGCATGCGCCGGGTGCTGTGGAAAGCAGCCCCGACGCCGAGCGGATGCAGGCTGCCACTGCGCAGCTGGACGCCGAAACCGTTCAGCTGTTTTATCAGATCGCCTTGAACGGCCGTCGCGACCTGCCGTATGCGCCGGACGAGTACTCCGGCTTCTGCATGACGCTGCTGCGCATGCTGGCTTTTGCGCCGGGTTCAGGTAACAACGCGCCGCGGGGGGGGCAGGCAGATCGCCCGGTGCCGGCGCGTGTCGAGCCTGCACCGCGTGCCGCTGCGCCGATGGCCGCGCCCAGCGCGCCGCCTGCACCCGTGCCGGCCGCTGTGCCGCGTGCCGAGGCTGCGCCTGCCGAGCCGGCTGTGGCACCTGCACCGCCAGCGCCTGCCGCCGCCCCGCTGCACGCCCGCGAACCCTCGCCGCATGCCGCCTGGGACTGGCTCGCCGTCGTGTCTGAACTGCGCCTCGGCGGCATGGCGAAGATGCTCGCCGACCACTGCGAGCTGGTGTCGCAGGGGGACGAGGCGGTGACGCTGCGCGTCGGCGAGGCGCATAAACACTTATTGGATCGTACCTACCAGGACAAGCTGGTCGCGGCCCTGCACGACAAATACGGCGCGACGCTCAAGGTCACGTTCGAGATCGGCGCGGCCGCCGAGCAGACGCCGCAGCAGGTGCGCACGCGCATCAAGGAAGCGCGCCAGGCCGAGGCCGTGGCCGCGATCGAATCGGATCCCTTCGTGCGTGAGCTGGTCGACCAGTTTGGCGGCCAGATCGACGCCTCAACCATACAGCCAATAGGAGAACACCCATGATGAAGGGCGGCATCGGCAACATGATGAAGCAGGTCCAGCAGATGCAGGACAACATGGCCAAAATGCAGGCCAAGCTGGCCGAAATCGAAATCGAGGGTGCCAGCGGCGCCGGCATGGTCAAAGTGGTGATGACCTGCAAATACGACGTGCGCCGCGTCGCCATCGATCCCAGCCTGATGACGGACGACCGTGAGATGCTGGAAGACCTGGTGGCCGCGGCAGTCAACGATGCCGTGCGCAAGGTCGAATCCATGGTGCAGGAAAAGATGGCGGGGGTGACCGCCGGCCTGCCGATTCCGCCGGGGATGAAGCTGCCGTTCTGAGGCGCTGTCCGTGCAACCTGCCGCGCTCGAAAATCTGATTGGCGCGCTGCGCGTGCTGCCCGGGGTCGGTCCCAAGTCGGCGGCGCGCATGGCCTACCATCTGCTGCAGCGCGACCGCCGCGGCGCCGAGGCGCTGGCGGGTGCGTTGCAGCATGCGCTGACGCACCTGCACCACTGCCGCCTGTGCAACAATTTTTCCGAGGCGGAAGTGTGCGAGGTCTGCGCCAGCCCGCGTCGCGACAAGCGGCAACTGGCGGTGGTCGAGATGCCGGCCGACTTCAACATGATGGAGGCCACGCAGAGCTACGGCGGCCTCTATTTCGTGCTGATGGGGCGCCTCTCCCCGCTCGACGGCATCGGGCCACGCGAGATCCATCTCGATCGACTGATCAATCGCGCGTTGGACGGCGTGGTCGAGGAGGTGATCCTGGCGACCAATTTCACGCCCGAGGGCGAGGCTACCGCGCACACCATCGGCGAACTGCTGAAGGCGCGCGGCCTGAAAGTGAGCCGCCTGGCGCGCGGGGTGCCCGTCGGCGGCGAGCTGGAGTATGTCGACAGCGGCACGCTGGCTCAAGCGGTGCGTGATCGGCGTGCTGTATAAAAAACTGAAACGAATTCGGACGAAACCATGGAACTGACTGCTCTCACCGCCCTGTCCCCCCTCGATGGCCGCTACGGCAGCAAGACCGCCGCACTGCGCGATTTTTTCAGCGAATATGCGCTGATCAAATACCGCGTCATCGTCGAGATCGAATGGCTGAAGGCGCTGGCGGCAGAGCCCGGAATCGCCGAAGTGCCGGCGTTCTCGAACGAGGCCATCGCGCTGCTCGACGGCATCGCCGACCACTTTTCGGTGGCGGACGCCGAGCGCGTCAAGGCGATCGAGGCGACCACCAATCACGACGTCAAGGCAGTCGAGTATTTCCTCAAGGAAAAGACCAAGGCCAGCGCCGAGATCGCCGCCGTGTCCGAGTTCATCCACTTCGCCTGCACCTCGGAAGACATCAACAACCTGTCGCATGCCCTGATGCTCAAGGGTGCCCGCGACGCCGTGCTGCTGCCTGCGCTGGAAAAAATCATCGCGCGCCTGACCGACCTGGCGCATGAACTGGCCGACCTGCCGATGCTGTCGCGCACCCATGGCCAGCCGGCCTCGCCGACCACGGTCGGCAAGGAAATCGCCAACGTCGTCTATCGTTTGCGCCGGGCCTGGGATGCCATCGGCGCGGTCGATCTGATGGGCAAGATCAACGGCGCGGTCGGCAACTATAATGCGCACCTGTCGGCCTATCCTGAACTCGACTGGGAGCACTTCGCGCGCAGCTTCGTGATGGAACTGGGACTGACCTTCAACCCCTATACCATCCAGATCGAGCCGCACGACGCCATGGCCGAACTGTACGACGCCATCGCGCGCACCAACACCATCCTGATCGACTTCAATCGTGACGTCTGGGGCTACATCTCGGTCGGCTATTTCAAGCAGAAGGTGAAGGCGGGCGAGGTGGGATCCTCCACCATGCCGCACAAAGTCAACCCCATTGATTTCGAGAACAGCGAAGGCAACCTGGGACTGGCCAACGCGGTGCTGCGCCACCTCGCCGAAAAGCTGCCGATCTCGCGCTGGCAGCGCGACCTCACCGATTCCACCGTGCTCAGAAACATGGGTGTCGGCTTCGGCTACAGCCTGCTGGCCTACGAATCCTGCCTGCGCGGCCTTTCCAAGCTCGAAGCCAACCCGGCAGCGCTGGCGGCCGATCTCGATGCCAACTGGGAAGTACTGGCCGAGCCGATCCAGACCGTGATGCGTCGCTATGGCGTGGCCAATCCCTACGAGCAATTGAAGGAACTGACGCGCGGCAAGGCCGGCATGACGCGCGAAACCTTGCATGCCTTCATCGACGGACTGGCGATCCCCGATGCCGAAAAAGCCCGCCTGAAGACGCTGACTCCGGGATCCTATACCGGTATGGCGGCCGAGTTGGCCAGGCAGATCTAGGCGGAGCGCGTCATGTCCGACCATGCTGTGGATGTCGGTCTCGCCGACTTTACGCAACGCGTCCTCGAAGAATCAAAGCATCGCCCGGTGGTGGTCGACTTCTGGGCGCCCTGGTGCGGCCCGTGCAAGTCGCTCAAGCCCATCCTGGAAAAACTGGCTGCCGAATACGGCGGCAAGTTTCTGCTCGCCAAGATCAACTCCGACGACAACCAGGAACTCGCTGCACGCTATGGCGTGCGCGGCATCCCCAGCGTCAAGGCATTCATCGACGGCGAGCCGGTCGACGAGTTTTCCGGCGCTCTGCCGGAAGGCGAGGTGCGTGCCTTTCTCGACCGCCTGATTCCGGGCCCGGCCGAGGAATTGCGTGGGCAGGCTGCGGAGCTGCGTCTTGCGGGCGACCTGCCCGGCGCATTGCAGAGGCTTGCCGATGCGTCGAGAATCGACCCCGCTCATATCGGGGTGAGGCTCGATGCGGCTGAAATCATGCTCGACCTCAACGAAGCCGACGAGGCGCAGCGCCTGTTGGGAAGCGTGCCGGACGATGCCGACCCGCGCGTGCCGCAATTGAAGGCGCGGCTGCAGTTCATGGGCGCGGCGGGCGAGGACCAGGCAGCGCTGGCCGCACGCGTGGCAGCGAACGAGAATGATCTGGAGGCGCGCCTCGCCCTTGCCAACCTGCTGGTTGCGGCCGGCCAGTATGAAGCGGGAATGGATCAGCTGCTGGAAATCGTCCGTCGCGATCGCGGCTTCAAGGAGGACATCGGCCGCAAAACCCTGCTGTCCGTATTCAGTCTGCTGGATGGCGACGAACGGGTCAGCCGTTACCGGCGCATGCTTTCCAGCCTGCTGTACTGAGTTCGGCTCAATCGATGGCCTGGTAGCGGACCTCGACGATTTCCACCTCGCGCCGTCCGTCCGGCGTCTGCACGCTGACGGTGTCGCCCTCGCGCGCCTTCAGCAACGCGCGCGCCATCGGTGAAATCCAGGCGATGCGGCCGCGTCCGGCGTCGGCCTCGTCGATGCCGACGATGGCGTAGGTGGATTCTTTGCCGCTTTCATCCGCGACCGTGACGGTGGCGCCGAAGAACACCTGGTCGGTGCCTTCGCGGATGGCGGGGTCGACCACCTCGGCGTGCTCAAGCCGCTTGGATAAAAAGCGGATGCGCCGGTCGACTTCGCGCAGGCGTTTCTTGCCGTAGATGTAATCGCCATTTTCAGAACGGTCGCCGTTGCTCGCCGCCCACGAGATGGTTTCAACCAGCTTGGGGCGCTCGACTTTCCACAGCTGGTTGAACTCGGCGTCGAGCTGCGCGTAGCCGGCCGGGGTCATGTAATTCTTCGACCCGGCGGGCAGCGCCGGTGCGGCGAGATCGTCCTCGTCGACGTCAGGCGTGTCGGATTCCTTGACGAAGGCTTTGTTCATCGGCCAAATAAATACGCAAGCAGCGACAGCAGCAGCGACATGAGTATGACGCTGGTGAAGGGAAAGTAGAACGTGCCGCGTGCACGCTTTATCCGCAGGTCACCCGGCAGCCGCCCCAGGCCCAGGCGATTCAGCCAGGGGGTGAGCAGCCCCAGCACCAGCAGGGCCGCAACCAGCGTGAGCAACCATTTCAACATAGCCTATTGCTGAGCCGCCTCGTCCATCTGCTTGCGCTGCGCCTCTGCTGCCGAGTTCACCTGGCCTTCCACCGCACGCGCTTTTTCCATCGCCTTGACCTGCGTTTCGAACACCGCATTGGGTTGGCGCTCGGTTTCGGGCTGGGGCGGCGGGGTCGGGTCGCAGGCGGTCAGGATCAACCCAAGCGGAATCAGGAATCGTTTCATCGCGCATTCTCCAGGAGTCCGGTGGGCAGGCCGTCGATGCTGACCTGGTTTTTCTCGCGCCAGTAATCCAGCAGCCCCACCGCGCCTTTCTTCTCGGCCCAGCGTGCCAGGGTGTCGCGCTCGCCCTGGTAGGCATACATCGGAACGGCGTAGCCGCACGAGGTCTGCACCGAGTCGATGTCGAGCACGATGATCTGGCGTTCGCCAGGGAGTGCAGGGAAGTGGCGGCGCAATTCGCTCCATTCGGCGTCCTGCCGGCGCACGGCACGGCCGCGTCCGTACAGGCGCAGGATCAGCGGATCGGCGTCGAAGCTGCACCACATCAGCGTCATGCGGCCATCGTGCTTCAGGTGGGCGGCGGTTTCGTTGCCGCTGCCGGTGAGGTCGAGATAGGCCACGCGTCTCACATCGATCACGCGCAGGCTGTCCATGCCCTTGGGCGACAGGTTGAGGCGGCTGTCGGCGGTGCCGGTGGCCGTGAAAAAGATCTTCTGCGCGGCGATGAAGTCGCGGTGCCGTGCATCAAGCTCAGGATAGAAGCGCGCCATCTGGATACCCCTATAAATCCACTGCGCACCCATGATCCGGGCGCGTCCGGTGCTCGGAATCCTCATGTACCTCTATGTACATTCCGGTTCCTGCGCTCCGGGCGCATCCGGCTGATGGTCGCTCGCTACGATTTCTAGAGGCATCCATCAGTTGATCTGCTTTTTCAGAAACTCGGCGAGGATGCGCAGCCGTGTCACGCTGTCGTTCATTTCCAGCAGGTTCTGCTTGATGGTGAGTTTGAGCGGCAGCACTTCGGACAGCCGGTAGCCCACCCACACGGCATTATCGAATTCGTGCGGCGCAGGAAAATGGGCGTCGCCGTATTCGGCGATGATATGGCGAAGGATCTCCACGGCAAGTTCGAGATCGTCGGGAATGGCTGTGGCAGCCTCATGGCTGACCGCCTCGACGGTGCCGATGAGCAGGCCACTGGGTTCGGTGCGGGTGCTGCGGATGACGAAGCGTTCCTCCGCCTGCGTGTCGATGTGCAGGATGCCAGTCTGCGGCATGTCCCAGTCGGTGACGCGCACGCGGGTGCCGACGGCGTAGGGAACCGCGGGGGTGCCGGTCTCGCTGCCTTCGCGAATGGCGCAGATGCCGAACGGCGTATTGTCGGCGATGGCCTGTTTGACCATGTCGAGATAACGCTGTTCGAAAATGCGCAACGGCAACTGCCCGCCGGGAAACACGACGGTGTTGAGCGGAAATAACGGGAGGCTGGCGTGTTCGAATGCGGGGCTCATCGCTCGTCTCCCCAGCGTGCCATCAGGGTGTGCTGGATGCCCAGTTGGTCGAGGATACGCGCGACGATGAAATCGATGATCGCCTCGACCGTTTGCGGGTGATGATAAAAACCGGGGTTGGCGGGCAGGATCACTGCGTTCATCTTCGACAGCTTCAGCATGTTTTCCAGATGCAGGGTGGAAAACGGCGCTTCGCGCGGAACGAGGATGAGCTTCCTCTGCTCCTTCAGCATCACGTCGGCAGCGCGCTCGATCAGATTGTCGGACAGGCCGTGGGCGATGGCGGCGAGCGTACCCATCGAACAGGGGCACACCACCATGGCATCGGCCGGATTGGAGCCGGAGGCGACCGGAGCATTCCAGTCCTCGCGGCCGAACACGTGCAGTTGGCCGTCGCGTGCGTTCAGTCCTTCGGACAACTGTTTTTCGAGATCGCTGGCGCGGGCGGGCAAGGCCACGCCGAGCTCCTGCTTGGCGACGAGGTGGGCGGCCTGCGACACCAGCAGGTAGACGCGCATATCGGCGGCCAACAGGCATTCGAGAAGACGCAGGCCATAGGCCATGCCGGAGGCGCCGGACAGCGCGAGGGTTACGGTGTGGATGGGGGAATGCATGACATGGATTGTCCCCCGGATGGTGCGGGACCGGCAAGCAAACGCGCCACGATGACACCGTTCACCGCGCCAAAAATCAGGGCAGCGGCGGCAAACAGCGGCGACAGCTTGAAGAGTGCGGCGCCGGGCAACAACCACCAGCCGGCCAGCGCAAGCTGACCGCCGATATGGCCGAAGGCGGCCAGCACAGACAGACTGACCGGTCCGAAATAACGGCTCGGCAGATGGCGTGCTGCCCCCAGCACCAACAGGCTGGCGAGCGCGCCGGCGCTTGAGAGCCAGAAGCCCGGCGCGAACAGGCTGCCCAGCAGAATGCCGCCGGCCAGCACGCGCAGGGCGGACACCCAGGCCGCTGCGCGCCAGCCGACTTGCAGCAGTACCAGCAGGATGACGATGTTGGCCAGCCCCGGCTTCACGCCGGGAACCGGGCTGGGAATCGCCGCTTCGGCCAGGGTCAGGCCGATCGCCAGCGCAGCCAGCCGCGCGATGCGACGGTCGTCCGAGCTGACCGGCAATTCAATAACCGAGCGTGTCATAGGCGGACGTGCGGCCCCGGATTTCGAGGCTGACCTGATTCGGCAGGCACAGAGCCGCCTGGCCGGATTGCGTGAGCCAGCCCTGTTTCACGCACAGCTGGCGAGGCGAGGGGTCGGCAACGACACGGGCGCGGCCGGGCTCGATCTCGATCCGGGTGGTGCCGAGCGGCCCGTCGACGGAGACGGTTTGCGCATGGGTGAGCGCGGCGGTTTTCACGACCTGGCCGGCGGCACGGATGACGGCGCTGTCGCCGCGATCACCGCCCCAGGCCCACCACGTCAGCGCGATGACGAGACCGCACCCCGCCAGCAGCACGCTTACATCACCGGCGCGCAGCAGCCTCATCAGGCCAATTCGCGGTGGCGCACCAGCACCTGCTCGCGTTCGCGAAACGCATCGGCCAGTGTTTCGGCAAAGTAGACGCTGCGGTGCTGGCCGCCGGTGCAGCCGATGGCGACCGTGAGATAGGCGCGGTGATCGCGGATGAAACACGGCAGCCAGTTTTCGACGAAGCCGCGGATGTCTGCCAACAACGCCATGGCGTTGGGACTGGACTCGATGTAGTCCTTCACCGGCTGGTCGCACCCGGTGAGCGGCTTGAGCTCGGCGACATAGTGCGGGTTGGGCAGGCAACGCACGTCGAACACCAGGTCGGCATCGAGCGGAATGCCGTGCTTGAAGCCGAAGGACTCGAACAGCAGCGTAATGCGCGAGCGGTCCTGCCCGACCAGATCCTTGATCCAGAGGCGCAGGGCCGCGGCCGACAGATCGCTGGTGTCGATGCGGTGCGCCAGCAGTGCGATGTCGCCGAGCATCTCGCGTTCGAGCTGGATGGCTTCCTGCAGCGACACGCTGTCGCTGGACAGGGGATGCCGCCGCCGTGTTTCGGAAAAACGCTTCACCAGCGTCAGCGTCTTGGCCTCGAGAAAAATCACCCTGAGGTCGGCGCCCTGCGCGCGCAGGGCCTCGGCGATCGTGGGCAGCTGCGCAAAGCTGGCGCTGCTGCGCGCGTCGATGGCAATCGCAATGCGCTGGTGGCCTTCCTGCTTCAGGTAGTCGACCAGCGGTTGCAGCATGGCCAGAGGCAGGTTGTCGACGCAGTAATAGCCGATGTCTTCCAGCACCGCGATGGCGATGCTTTTGCCCGAGCCCGACAATCCGGAGACCAGTACGATCTGCATCAGGCCTTCCCGTCGATGGCGGCCTGCTGGCGCTTGATGAATTGCTCGACCGGATTGATGCCGCGGCGTTTGAGCAGATGATTGCGCACCGCCACTTCGACCAGCACGGCGAGGTTGCGGCCGGCGGCAACCGGGATGCGCACCTTGGGGATGGCAACGCCGAGAACGGTTTCGGTGGAAGCCACCATGTCGAGCCGGTTGAGGCCGACTTCGCCGATTTCATGCGGGTGCACCAGTTCGACGATGAGCCTGAGGTTCTTTTGCGGCTTGACCGCCATTTCGCCGAACAGGAAACGGATATTGAGAATGCCGAGGCCGCGCACTTCGAGGAAGTCGCGGATCAGCGGCGGGCAGACGCCTTCCAGCGTTTGCGGTGCGACGTGTTTCAGGTCGACCACGTCGTCGGCGACCAGCCGGTGGCCGCGCGTGATGAGTTCCAGTGCCAGCTCGCTCTTGCCGACCCCGGCATCGCCCTTGATGAGCACACCGGTGCCGAGTACTTCCAGAAACACGCCATGCAGCGAGGTGGTCTCGGCCAGGCTCTGCGTCAGGTAATGCCCCAGATAGGACATCAGGATGGGACTCGCCAGTGTCGACGTGAACAGCGGCGTCTCGGTGCGCTCGGCACCGTCAAGCAGGACTGCCGGCACGGCTTCGCCGCTGGAAACGACAATGGCTGCCAGCTCGGTCGAAAACAGGTGATCAATGGCATCCCGCAGGCCGGTCTCCGACAGGCTGCGCAGATAGCCCATTTCGGCTGGCCCCAGTACCTGCACCCGGTTGGGATGGACAAAATTCAGGTGGCCGATCAGCGCCAGGGTCGGCTTCTGGATGGTTTCGGAAGACAGGGTGCGCTTGCCGCCATTGCGCCCGGCCACCCATTCCAGGCCGAGCTGTTCCGCCATGTCGTGGAACAGGGTCTCGACCGATACGTGGCTGATCGTGTCCATGCGCCGGGTAGCGCGCCTAGCTTGACCAGGCGCCGAGCAGCGCAATCAGTTCGGCCGGGGTGGCAGCGCTCAGCATCTTTCTGCGCATCGCTTCGTCGCCGAACAGCTGTGCCAGTTCGCCCAGAATCTGCAGATGCTGTTCGTTGGCGTCCTTGGGAACCAGCAAAATGAAGCACAGCGACACAGGCTGGTTGTCGGGGGCGTCGAATTCGAGCGGGCTCTTCAGTCGGTAAAACGCGCCACAGGCATCTTTCAGTCCCTTGATGCGGCCATGCGGGATGGCGATGCCATAGCCCAGTGCGGTCGAACCCAGGCGTTCGCGCTCGAACAGGCTGGTGAAGACGTCGGTGGATTTGAGCCCGTGGGTCTGGGCGAACAGATCGGCTGCGTGCTCGAACAGTTTTTTCTTGCTGGTGAAGCTCAGGTCCAGCAAGGCGGTGTCGGGGGTGATAAGGGGGGCGATTAGGTTCATGCCGATTGCAAAGCCGGGGGAGGGGAGCCGGCATTCGCACAAATTATACGCCCGGAGTTTCTCCGGGCGGGCTGGTCAATACGTACGACCCAGGTCAGGCAACACTTTCCGTCGGTTGATGCTTCAGGCCGCCGCCGCCTTGATGGACATCGGAGGTTTTTTCCTTGTGCCGGACGATCTGGCGATCCAGTTTGTCGGCCAGAAGGTCAATCGCGGCATACATGTTGCCGTCTTCGCTATGTGCGTGGAAATCATGGCCTTTGACGTGCAGCGTGGCTTCCACCTTGTGTACCAGTTTTTCAACCTGCATGATGACCGTTACGTTGATGACATGGTCGAAGTGGCGTTTGACGCGGTCGAGTTTATCGGAAACGTAGTCGCGGATGGCTGGGGTCACTTCCAGGTGATGACCGGAAATCGTCAAATTCATAGAGCCTCCTAAGTCTGCTTGAAAAACCGAATGCCAGTTCCATTCTGGCTTCGGGAGCGGTTTCTCACGCTCGATTTCATTGTGGGACGAAAGCAGAGCACATTCAAGCGCGGCGCAGTATTAACGCCGGCGGTCCTGAAACATCTTTTCGATCAGAGTGCGCGGCGCATGTTGGCGGGTGGGATTTGCAGCAGTTCGCGATACTTGGCGACAGTGCGGCGGGCGACCACGATGCCCTGTTGGCCGAGCACTTCGGCCAGTTGGCCATCGGACAGCGGTTTTTTGCTGCTTTCTGCAGCGACCAGTTGTTTGATCAGTGCCCTGATCGCGGTTGACGAGCAGGCGCCGCCATTGTCGGTGGAGACATGGCTGCCGAAGAAATACTTCAGTTCGTACAGACCGCGCGGCGTCATCATGTATTTCTGCGTGGTGACGCGCGAAATAGTCGACTCGTGCAGTTCCACCGCGTCGGCGATTTCGCGCAGCACCAGCGGGCGCATCGCCACTTCACCGTGCTCGAAGAAATGCTTCTGGCGGTCGACGATGGCCTGCGACACGCGCAGGATGGTGTCGAAGCGCTGCTGCACGTTCTTGATCAACCAGCGTGCTTCCTGCAACTGGCTGGCCAGCTGGCTGCCGCCAGCCTCGCGGTGGCGCGCCAGGATATCGGCATAGACGCGGTTGACGCGCAGCTTGGGCATGGCGTCGGCGTTGAGGCTGGCGATCCACATGCCCTTGACCTTGCGTACGTACACGTCGGGAATGACGTAATGCGTTTCGTCGGCGCCGAAGGCCGCGCCGGGGCGCGGATTCAGCGACAGGATCAGGGCGCGTGCGGCGCGCAGCGTGGGATCGTCGATGCCGAGCATCTTTTTCAGCTTGCCGACATCGCGCGCGGCCAGCAGGTCGAGATAATGCGCGGTCAGCCGCATGGCGGCATCGCGCGCCGGGGTGTCGGGGGGCAGGGCGCGCAGTTGCAGGGTCAGGCATTCGGCCAGGTTGCGCGCGCCGACGCCGGTCGGATCCATGTTCTGCAGGTGCTTGAGCGCGGTTTCGACCTCTTCCGGCTCGAGTTCCTCGATCTCGCCCTGCAGGCTGGCGGTGATGTCCTCCAGCGGCTGGGTGAGGAAGCCGGCATCATCCAGGTCGTCGATCAGCGCGGCGACCAGGGTGCGGTCGCGCAGGGTGAGCGGGCTGACGATCAGCTGGTTCAGCAGATGCTCGCGCAGGGTTGCGCCCGATATCGAACCTTGCGCATAGTCGCTGTCTTCGTCATCGCCGCCGGCGGTGCTGTAGTCGTTCCAGTCGGCGTCATCGAGTGCGGTGGCCGGTTCGGATTCGGTGCTCTCGGGCTGGGGCGTTTCCGTGCTCTGCGCTTCGGCCTCGGCGGTATGGGCAGGCACTTCAGCCGAACTGAAGCTGGCTTCGTCCTCGTCCTCGCGTTCAAGCAGCGGGTTGTCCTGCAGCATCTGCTCCAGTTCCTGGTTCAGTTCGAGCGTCGACAGCTGCAGCAGCCGGATCGACTGCTGCAGTTGGGGGGTCAGGGTAAGGTGCTGACCGAGCTTGAGCTGGAGACTGTGTTTCATGGGACTAGACTACGGCAAAAATCGTGCCGGCTTGAGCCCAGTGTAGCGCGATTTGGGCGCGGTGGCAGCCCCTACAGGCGGAAATTCTCGCCCAGATAGACTTTGCGCGCGTTGTCGTCCTGGATGATGAGGTCCGGGGTGCCGCCGATCAGCACGCGACCCTCGTTGATGATGTAGGCGCGGTTGCAGATACCCAGGGTTTCGCGCACGTTGTGATCGGTGATGAGCACGCCGATGTCGCGCTCGATCAGGAAATGCACCAGTTTCTGGATGTCGAGCACCGCGATGGGGTCGACCCCGGCGAAAGGTTCGTCGAGCAGGATGAAGCGCGGGTTGATCGCCAGCGCGCGGGCGATTTCCACGCGGCGGCGCTCGCCGCCCGACAGGCTGACGGCACTCGCGTCGCGCAGGTGGGCGATATGCAGGTCTTCGAGCAGGTTGTCGAGATGCTCCTCGCGCTCCTCATTGCTGTAAGGCTTGAACTCGAGGATGGCGCGGATGTTGTCCTCCACCGTCATCTTGCGGAAGATCGACGGTTCCTGCGGCAGGTAGGCCAGGCCGAGCCGCGCGCGCTGATGGATGGCCATGTGGGTGAGGTCATGCGTGTCCATCTGCACGCTGCCGCCGTCTGCTGCGACCAGCCCCACCACCATGTAAAAGCAGGTGGTCTTGCCGGCGCCGTTGGGACCGAGCAGGCCGACCACTTCGCCGCTGTTGACTTCGAACGAGACATCGTGGACCACGGTGCGCTTGCCATACGTCTTGCGCAGGCTCTGGGCAGAAATCAGGCTCATGGCTGTTTTGCGGGCTGCTCGGCGCGCGGTTTCGGACGGATGACGGCACGCACGCGTCCGCTCGGGGTTTGGGCGCCGGGTTGGCCGACAACCTTGTAGAACTCGGTATTGGCGTTGTAGGAAATCTGCGCACCGCGCAGTTCGTCGGTTCCGCGACGCATTCGGGCCTGGCCGATCAATTCGAGCTGGCTGTTGACGCTGTCGTACTCGATGCGGTCAGCATAGCCTTCGATGAATTCATCGCGGCCATCGACTTTCTGGCGGAATGCAACCGGTCTCCCGGTGGCGCTGATCCGGTCGAGGCCGGTGACATTTTGCGTCACCTGCATGTGGTCGGCGCGCAGCATCAGGGTGCCCTGGCTCAGGATCACATTGCCCTGGTAAACGCTGACCTTTTTGATGTCGTCGAGGGTGACCATGTCCGCTTCGAGGTTGACCGGTTTGTCGCGGTCGGCTTTTTCGGCATGGGCGGGCGAGGTCAGCAGCGCGGCACACAGTGCCGCATAAAAGCCAGTTTTCAATGTTTGCATGGCGCTCATGTCTTTCCGGAAATGTAACGGGCCTTCACCCGTCCTGTCAGTTTGATGATGCGTCGCTTCGCATCGTATTCCATGGCACCCGCTCGCAACGTCAGGGTGTCGTCGTGTATATCGACCGTACCGGGCGCGCGCAGCTGGTCACGTTCTGGAAACACCAGCAGCTGCGCCGTGCGCAGGGTCATGGCAGATTGTCCGGGACGCGCGGCCCGTTCCACGATAACGTCGCCCAGCAGGTCCACCTCGCTACCGTCGGGCGAGACGGTGGCCTGCTTTGCCACCGTGTTCACTTCGCCGGCCTCGGCGTCGAGCTGGACGAAGCGCGGCGATTCCAGCTCGGTGAGCTTGCTGCCGGAATAATGCTTGAGTCTTTTGGCGGACAAGCGGTAGTGCGGGTTGCCTGCTGCATCGGTGCGCAGCGCATCGAAATTTTCCATGATGCCTTCAGGATCGGTCTGGGCCGCCTGGCTGCCGCTGGCCGTCACCTGCACCGACTGCTCGATCCAGAAGCTGAGCGCGGCCAGCAGCAGCAAAATCGCCAGCGGCAGCCACAGCGAGCCTCGCGCGATCATGCCGTCCCCGAGCAAGCGACGTTCGACGCATACCCGGTCATATCAGATAGGGAGCCAGCGCCGCATCCAAGGTGCCTTGCGCGCGCATCAGAAATTCGCAGGCCTCACGCACCGCGCCGTGCCCGGCTTCGCGCGTGGTGGTGTAGTGGCTGTAGGCTTTCACCAGCTCGGGGGCGGCAGGCACGGTGATCGCCAGCCCGGCGCGCCGCATCACAGGCAGGTCGACCACGTCGTCGCCCATGTAGGCGGTGGATTCGCAGTCGATATTCAGCTCCCGGCAAAGCGCCTCATACACGACCAGCTTGTCGTGCGCGCCCTGGTGCACGATTTCGATGCCGAGATTTTTGGCGCGGTGTTCCACCACCCGTGAGTTGCGCCCGGTGATGATGGCAAGTTCGACGCCGCTGTTCTTGAGCATTTTCAGACCGTGGCCGTCGAGCGAATTGAATCCCTTGAATTCCTGCCCGTCGTCGGCCAGGAACAGGGTGCCGTCGGTCATGATGCCGTCGACGTCGAACGCGATCAGACGGATTTTTTGCGCGCGGGAGATCAGGTCGGCTGTCATCACACCACCCCCGCTTTCAGCAGATCGTGCATGTTGAGCGCACCGACCAGGGTGTTGTCGACGTCGACCACCAGCAGGCCGTTGATTTTCAATGTTTCCATTTTTTCCACCGCCGCCACGGCGAGTTCGTCCGCGCGGATCGTCTTGGGGTTCTTGGTCATCAGGTCGGTCACCCGGGCCTGCTGCAGGTCGAGCGCGTGTTCCAGTGCACGCCGCAAGTCGCCGTCGGTGAACACGCCGGCCACCTTGCCGGTAGCGTCGACCACGGCGGTCATGCCGAGTCCCTTCTTCGTCATTTCGAGCAGGGCGACCTTGAGCGAAGCGTCGAGATCGATTTTCGGCAGCGCATCACCGCTGTGCATGACATCGCGCACATGGACCAGCAGACGCCGGCCGAGGCTGCCGCCGGGATGAGTGCGGGCAAAATCGTCGGCCGAAAATCCGCGCGCATCCAGCAGCGCCACCGCCAGGGCGTCGCCCAGTGCAAGCGCCGCCGTGGTGCTCGCGGTCGGGGCCAGGTTGAGTGGGCAGGCCTCCTTGTCGACGCTGGCGTTGAGATGCACATCGGCTTCGCGCGCCATGGTCGAGTTGGGGTTGCCCGTCATCGCGATGAGCTTGGCGCCGCGCCGCTTGATGAGCGGAACGATGCTGACGATTTCGTTGCTCTCGCCCGAGTTCGACAGCGCCAGCACCACGTCGTTGGGGGCGATCATGCCGAGATCGCCATGACTGGCTTCGCCCGGGTGCATGAAAAACGCCGGGGTACCGGTGGACGCGAGGGTGGCGGCGATCTTGCTGCCGATGTGACCGGACTTGCCCATGCCCGACACCACGACACGGCCGGTGCAGGCCAGGATCAGATGGACGGCGTCGGCAAAGCCGGCATCGATGCGGGTGGACAGTGCACGCAGGGCGTCGGCTTCGATGTCGAGGACCTGGCGCGCAAGCGCGAGCAAATGTTCGGGAGCGGTGTGTTGGGGCTGCATGGTCGGCAAGTATACTAAGCCTACCTGACCAACTGCGTTTTTCCTTGATGCATTCCAGCCTCCAGCTCGTCCTGATTCTGCTCGCGGTGGCTGTGCTGGTTGCCGCTGCCGCGCGCGCGCTGCGCCTGCCGACCATGCTCGGTTATCTGGTGACGGGTATTGCCATCGGCCCGTACGCACTCGGATGGATTCCGGACAGCGAGGAAGCGCGTTACCTGGCCGAGTTCGGCGTCGTGTTCCTGATGTTCTCCATCGGCCTGGAATTCAGCCTGCCGCGCCTGATGACCATGCGCATGACGGTGTTCGGGTTCGGCGGCGCGCAGGTTGTGCTGACCATCGCGCTCACGGCGCTCATCGCCTGGCTGCTCGATCTGCCGCTGCTGGCGGCGCTGGCGCTGGGCGGGATCATGTCGATGTCGTCCACTGCCATCGTGTCGAAACTGCTGGCCGAGCGGCTGGAAATCCAGACCCCGCACGGACGCCAGATTTTCGGCGCGCTGCTGTTCCAGGATCTGGCGGTGGTGCCTTTGCTGATCCTGATTCCTGCTTTCGCCAAGGAGTCGGATGCGATGGCAGCCACCCTCGGGCTCGCCATATTCAAGGCGGTCGTGGTGCTGGGCTTCCTGCTGTTCGTCGGCCAGCGCATCATGCGCCCATGGTTCCAGTGGGTGGCCGGACACAAGTCGCCCGAACTGTTCACGCTGAACCTGCTGCTGTTCACCCTGGGGCTGGCCTTCCTCACCGAGACTGCTGGCCTGTCGCTGGCGCTGGGCGCCTTCCTCGCCGGCATGCTGATCTCCGAGACCGAATACCGCTACCAGGTGGAAGACGACATCAAGCCCTTCCGCGACGTCCTGCTGGGGCTGTTCTTCGTCACCATCGGCATGCGCCTCGACCTGGTGCAGGTGATGCTGAACTGGGCCGATGTGCTGCTGCTGGTGGCGGCGATCGTCATCGGCAAGACCGTGCTGGTGGCCGGGCTGGCAAAGGCCTTCGGCAGCAGCCGTCCCACCGCGGTGCGTACTGCGCTGGGGCTCGCGCAGGCCGGCGAATTCGGTTTCGTGCTGCTGGCGCAGGCGGCCGACCTGAAGCTGCTGGGCGCCGAAATCACCCACCCGGTGCTGGCGGCGATGGTGGTATCGATGCTGATCGCGCCGCTGCTAATCCATCGCATGGACGCGCTCACCCGCCTGATTGCCGGCAGCGAATGGGCCGGGCGCGCCAAGGAGGTGCACGACATCGCGGTCAAGACCTTCGGCAAGACCCAGCACGTGATCGTCTGCGGCTACGGTCGCAGTGGGCAGAACCTGGCCCGCCTGCTGGAGGCCGAGGGCATCAGCTTCATTGCGCTCGATGCGGATCCCGAGCGCATCCGCGCGGTGGCGGCATCCGGTGTATCCGTGGTGTATGGCGACGCCAGCCGCCGCGAGGTGCTGGTCGCCGCAGGCTTGAGTCGCGCACAGGCTGTGGTGGTCACCTATGCCGACGTGCATTCCAGCATGGCCATCCTGCGTCATGTGCGCGAATTGCGGCCGGAACTGCCGGTGGTGGTGCGCACCATCGACGACACTCACATCGACGCGCTGAAAGCGGCTGGTGCGGCCGAAGTGGTGTCGGAAGTGATGGAAGGTTCGCTGATGCTGGCCTCGCACGCGCTGATGCTGCTGGGGGTGCCGCTCTCGCAGGTGCTGAAGCGGATCCGCGAGGTGCGCGAAACGCGCTACGCCATGATGCGTGGTTTTTTCCGCGGCGCCTCCGACGCCGACGACGAACTCGACCAGCACGCCCAGCCGCGTCTGCATACCGTGCTGATCACGCAGGGTGCAGCCGCGGCCGGCCACAGTCTGGATAGCTTGGCGCTGGACGAACTGCTGGTGGAAGTGGTGGCGATCCGCCGCCAGGGGATCAAGGGGGTGGATCCGCAGCCTGACACCGAAATCCGGGTCGGCGACGTGCTGGTGCTGCGCGGCGCCGCCGATGGGCTGGCGGCGGCGGAGTTCAGGGTGCTACAGGGGTGAGCTGCGGTAAGCCGGAAATGCAGTAGGCAATAAAAAGCCCGCCGAAGCGGGCTGATGTCTACAGAGCCTTGAATCAAATGCCCATGCAGACGGTGTAGTTCGTGGAGTCATCAAGCGTTGCGGCTACGGCAACAGAGGGGGTAGCAGTGGTACCAGCCCGCATCGATCCTGCAGCCGTATTACCGTCATCCAACTGGGTGTCGAGTTGCTTGGCGAATTTACCCGGGATTCCGGTTGAGCAGATGAAATAGGTGCCATTCATATTGGCAAAAGGCGCTGCACTCTGGACGCCAATTTGGCCGCCCTGCGCGTTGACAGGAAGAAAACCAGCGCCGACCACTGTAGGACCTGGCGCCAAGCCAGCGAGCCGCACGTGCTGCCAGAACAGGTAGGATTCGTCGGTGGTGGTTGTACTGTACCAGTTACCCTCGATTACCCCATTGCCTGTCGTGCCGTTTGTAGTGGCGACTGTGCCTGACACATGCGTATCGGCGGCGGAATCGTCGCCGGGCAGCGACTTGAACTTGTCCTGATAGCCGTAGATGAACACCGGCGTGTTGCGGAAGTCGGTGGCGAGGTTTTTCACCTTTGCGCTGTTGATCAGTTCCTGCCCCTTCAGAATGCCGCCGAGCAGCAGACCGATGATCACCAGCACGATGGCGATCTCGATCAGGGTGAAGCCCGACTGGCGTCGCGCTAGGTTGAGTTGAGGCATGATGGTGCTCTCCGGTTGTTATTGTCTGAAGCCTTATGCAAAATATGTACCACATGCACGCTTCCATCAAGTGTCTGATACGCAATGAAAATAAGCGGTTAAACGGGTCTGCTTCAGGGGCGGATTGATGAAAACCCGACGCCGCCGTCGCGTTTTCGGCAGCCTTCTAACCTGCGGGCGCGTTTGCCGACTCCATTTCCCGGATGGAATGCCGATAGCTGTGTCATGCTGAACGTCACCTTATTGTGCATCGCCTCCCATGACTGAACGTACCGAGACTGCGCCGCCCCTCGTCTGGCTGACGTCGCTGACGACCCTGTTCACGCGCGTCTCCCCGGGGCGCTGGCTGGCCTTGATGCTGCTGGCGCTGCACGCGGCGGTGGTGCTCGACGCCGAGCCGACGGTGACGCGGGCATTTTTGCTCGCGCATTACGGACTGTTTCTGCTGTGGCAGCCGCTGGTGCGCAGCGAGGCGCGCATCGAGCCGCGCCTCGCGCTGCCGGTGTTTGCCATGGCGGCATTGCTGGTGCTGGTGGACAGCACCTGGGTGATGGCGTTGTGGCTCGCGATTCTGGCGGGGCTGGTGGGGGCGGTGGCAACGTCGCAGAACCAGCGCGGCCCACGCTTGGCCTATCTGTTTGCGCTGACGTATCTGCTTGCGCTGCTGCTGGCCTGGGTGTTGCCGCAAAGCCTGGGCGATACCTCCTTGCCCGACGAGCTTCGGACGGCTGTGCGTTATGGCTTGCCGCTCCTGCCGCTGGCGATTCTGTTTCTGCCCGCAGCGAGCCGGGGCGGCGCCTCTTCGACGCTCGATTTTATTTACGGCCTGATGTTGTCACTGCTCATCATGGTGATGGCGCTGGGCGCGTTTGCCGTGGTGGCGGTGGCCAAGGTGAGCTATGCGTGGGCGCTGGTGCAGACCCTGCTGGGGATGGCGGCGCTGCTGCTGGCCCTGTCGTGGCTGTGGAATCCGCGCGCCGGGTTTGCCGGGCTGGGGCAGGTCACCTCGCGCTATCTGCTGTCGGTCGGCCTGCCGTTCGAAGGCTGGGCGCAGCGGCTGGCGACCCTGGCCGAACGCGAGCGCGACCCGGAATCCTTCGTGCGCGATGCGCTGGCCGATCTGCATGAACTGACCTGGATCCGCGGCGGACGCTGGCAGGCGCAGCGCGGCGAGGGATCGTTCGGCGAGCCCGCCGAGCACGCCATCACCCACGCCTTCCATGGCTTGACCCTGACCTGGCAATCGCCACGCCCGCTCACTCCCGCGTTGGCCCTGCATGTGCGCCTGCTGTCGCAGTTGCTGGGTTACTTCTACGCCGCCAAGGTGCGTGAACAGACCCTGCGCGAACAGGCCTACAGCCAGGCCATCCACGATACCGGCGCGCGCCTGACCCACGACGTGAAGAACATCCTGCAGTCGATGAAAACCCTGCTGGCCGCCGCCGACACCTCCACCCCCGAGGATAGCGATCGGTTGCTGGCGCTGATGAAACGTCAACTGCCGCAACTGGCGGCGCGTCTGTCGCAAACCGTGGACAAACTCAAGCAGCCGGCTGAGATGGATGTCGCTCGGATTTCCGCGCAGGCCTGGTGGACGGCCCTGCAGACGCGCTACGAACACGATGATGTGCAGTTCTTTGCCGATGCGCTTGACGACACCCCGCTGCCGCAGGACCTGTTCGACAGCGTCGCCGACAACCTGCTGACCAATGCGCTGCGCAAGCGCCAGGGAGAACCGGGTGTCGCAGTGAAAGTGGGGCTGGCGCTGCATCCGCTGGTCAGCCTGACGGTGACCGACAGCGGCGCGCCGGCGCCGGAGCATGTGGCGCGCAACCTGTTTCTGAGCCCGGTGGCGTCCGATTTCGGCTTGGGGGTGGGGCTGTATCAGGCGGCGCGGCAGGCGGCGCGTTCAGAATACCGCTTGGAACTCCCCGACAATCAGGCGGGGCGGGTGACGTTCCGGCTGCAGGCTACGGCGGCAGGCAGCCCGTAGGACAAACTCGGGCAATTAAATGGGCGCGTGAGATCCACACAACCAGATCATCAAACTCCTTGGCGGCTTCTATTGCGCTACTATCGGCGGGCTTGTAGGGCGAGCTGCTGACATAACGAATATCCCCATCCTGGTTTTCGAGTTCGTTGGTGCCGGTATCGGGCGGCGCGCTAGGAGTGGCTGTACCCAAGGGCAGGTTGACGTTGCGCGCCCCCCTGCTGTTGGGGCCATCGGACAACAGAACGAACACGACGTCCGATGCGACAGGGGTGGCGCAGGTGTGTGTTGTGCAGATTTCGAGTGCGCCCACCAGCGCGGTACTGGTAGAAAACCCCGCGGAACTGTGGGCAAACGAGGGTTCTCCCGCGTTGACTGCGTACCGCAAGCGGTTGCCCCATGCATCCTGTGCGGCGGCACCCAAAGTGACCCAGGGAAGCAGACCTGAGGGTGCTGCGCATTCAGCCTCCGGGCCGCCTAGGCCGCGATCCTCAAGACCGTCGTTGCTGATGTCAGGGCAGGGCAGATGCAGCTTTCCCGTTGCACCGATGGGATGCGTCATCGCAAAACCCAGGACGGCCTCGCGCGCTTCTTCCAGTGTTTTTTTGGTCTCGGCAATCCGCCGGGCCTGAATCTGTGCCGAAAGCGGCATCGCCAGTCCGCCGATCAGGATGGTGACGAGGACCAGCACGATGGCCAGTTCGATCAGGGTGAAACCGCGCTGTTTCATGGGGTGGGCTCCTTGGCGATGGCCGGTTCCGCGCCTGGGCGCAGCACCTGGTAGGGCTCGTAAACCCTGCCGTCGGCGCGGACCTGGCCCGGCTTCAGACCGGATACGCCGGATGCGCTGACCTGCGGCCGGCCATTGACCCAGCGCGTGCTGCTGCCATCGGAACGAATGACCATGCCATCGAATCGGACAGGCGCGGGGACGGCCGTGGAGCTTGCCTGATTGAGCTGGGTGACGTTGCGCGCGCGCGCGGCTTCCAACTGCGCGCGCTGGGCGGGGGTATAGAACAAGCGGCCCGGTTCGGTGGGCGGTGCGGCCAGGCTTTCGCCCCCCACGCCCAGCGTTGCCAGCAGGAATGCGGGCAGGGGAGCGAGGCGTTTCAGCCAGGCGGTGACCCGATTCATTTTTCCTCCTTGCCGTCCGCCGCTACGGTGAACCATAGCAGTTCGCATTCGGCGTCGAGTTCGGGGCGGTTGACCGGCTGGGGCGGAGCATCGGTGATGCGGGTGAGGCCGCACTGGCTGACGCGGAAGATGCCGGGCGCGCTGGCGTGCAGGGCATCGAGAAAGCGCTGCAGATCGGTTTCCACCAGCAGGGGCATGTTCACTTTCATGCGGGTCTGCTTGAGCGGCAGGCCGCTCGCCAGGGTGGCCGGGGCGGCTTCACGCGGTGACAGGGTATAGGTGAGGCCGTATAGCCGGGCATCCTGATTGGCAAGCTGTGCCGCCTCGATCCAGGCGAGACGATTTTCCTCGCCGATAAAGCCGCGTGCAATCAGCGCGTGGTAGGCATCGATGTGTTGGGCAATCAGGCGCGCTTCGGTTTGGCCCTGTCTCTGCCGCGCGTGGGCGGCATCGAGTGCTGCTTGTTGATGCTGCAGGTCGGCGCGCGCTTCCGTGTTCAGCTTGTGGCTCCAGAAAATACCTGCAGCGGCCAGGGAACCTGCGACGAGCAGCAGCAGGATCGAGGTTTTAAGCGATTCGATCGGCGGCCGGGTCATGTGCGCACCTGCACGCTCAATGTGAAGCGGGTCTCTTCTGGCTTGCTTTCGCCCGCGGTTTTTCCGGTCAGGGTTGCGGTGGGTGCAGTATCGACAGGGCTGCTCACGCGCTCGACTGCAGCAACGCCGGGCGTGGCTCCCAGCCGCGTGACAAAGCTGTCGATGCGCGACATGGCGGCACGGTAGTTGCCGTCGAAGTCGGCGAGTTGCGCATCCAGCGTGATGTCCGCCGTGCCGGCAGTCCTGTCTTGCAGCGTCAAGGCCTTGACCACGATCTCAGGATGCGCCGACAGCGCGTAGCCCAACGGCATGAACAGGGTGTTGGCGTCGAACGGCGAACGCGTCAGCTGCGTGGCCAGGTCAAGAGTCAGGCCGAGCTGGTCGGGGCGCGTGGCAAGCGCAGGGAAATTCCGCACGATGGCGGCATGGCGTGCGTCTCCGCGTTGTACCTCGCCCTGGAGCTGCTGCGCCTGATCGCGCAGGTCCTGTGCATGGAGCCAAAAGCTGGCGGTCAGGGCCAGCCCGATCGCAGCAACGACACCTGCCGCAAAATTCAGGCCGCGTCGCCAGCGGAATTCGGTATGGCGTTGCAGCAGTTCGGGCGGCGCCAGATTCAGCTGTACGGCCTCGCCGGCAATCGCGGCCAGCGGCGCAACCTCCGGCGTGGCGGCCAGGAAGTCATCGGGAATGCGCAGCGCGCGCGCGAGGCTGGACATGTCGACCAGTCGCGCGCTGAATGCCGGGTCGGCATTCAGCGGTGCCTGTGCGCTGTCGAGCTGGCCACCGGGATCAAGCAGCAGCACATGCAAGCGGGCTTCGCGCGGCAGGATGCGCTGGCCGGTCAGGTAGAGTTGCGTCTTGGCGATTTCGTCCGCTGCGCTGCCTGGAAGCTGGGTGGGGGTGTCGCCGCCGATCAGGCGTGAAAAACGCAGCAGGCCATTGTGGTAGTAGGACAGCCGCAGGCTGTTGTTGAGTCGGCACGCCAGCAACGTGTGCGGTTCCTGTACCCGCAGCTTTGACAGCAGGTGCTGACATGCCATTGCCAGCGGCGTGATGCCGGCCAGGGGGACCTGCTCACGTTGCAGTTCGCTAAGCCAGGGCGTAAGCCAGTCGGCGTCAGGCAAGGCAGCCAGCAGATAACGGTCGTCGCGGCGTCCAGTCGTTTCGCGCGCCTGCCGCCAGGCACCGGTGAAGCGTGCATTGCGGAATACCTGTTTGAGTTTGCGTGTCAGCAGTTCGACGCGTGGGTGCCCCTGCACATGCGGAAGAACCTCGCTGCGGTAATCCTCGTCCACCGTGTCGACCACCAGCAGCACCGGAAGTCGCGCATGCTTGACCACGATCTGACGGAAGGCCGCCAGCCCAGCCGTGTCGGCGGCAAACTCGCCCAGCCAGTGCATATGCCCCGGGCGCCAGTCGAGCACGCCGACCTGGCGTGGTGTGGCAAGCAGAATCAGGCTGTGATCGAACATGATCAGGAAAACCGCAGTAGACCGCTCATAGACTTCTGGACTCCCGCATGGAAGCTGGATGTTCTACCTTCGACTATGTTTGCCGGGAAATTGAGTCCGCTACGCATCCGCTGGCACGCCCGCTCATGCGTCTGCCTTTGTCGCGCCTCGTTGCAGGCCCGAGCCTGCCGCCTCGTTGCTTCGCGGCAGCCACCTGCCCAGTCGCACCATCGGACGCGTCCTACTGTGGTTTCCATGATCATAGCGGCAGGTTCCCGATCAGGTCGTAAACCGGCAGCAACACCGACACCAGGATGCCGCCGAGCAGCAGGCCGAGGATGGCGGTGAGCAGCGGCTCCAGAACCCTGAGGCCGTTTTCGATCGAGTCGAGCACTTCGCGGTTATAAAAATACGTCACGTTGTCCAGCGCTTCGTCGAGCGCGCCGGTCGTCTCACCCACCCGCAGCATACGAATCACCAGCGGCGGAAACAGCGCCAGCGACTGAAAACTTTCGGACAGCCCACGGCCGTCGGCAATCTGCTGTGCCGCGCGGTGGATGCCGCTGGCAATCACCCGGTTGCCGGCGATCATCTCGCCTGCGCGCAACGCGTCAAGGACGGTGACCCCCGAGCGGTACATCATTGCCAGCGTGTTGGTGAAGCGAGACAGCACGATCTTTTGCACGATCGGCCCGATGACAGGCAGTTGCAGCTGGGTGCGGTCCCACCACTCGCGCCCCGCCTCACTCCTTTTTACCCATAACGGTACGCCGACGCCAAGCGCCAGCGCCAACACCAGGCCTATCAGCCAGTACGAACGCACCGCTTCGGATATCGCCATCAGAATCAAGGTCGGCAGCGGTAGCGTCACCCCCATGGTCTCGACCAGCGAGAGCACCTGCGGCACCAGGTACACCAGCAGGAACAGGATGGCCGCGCCGACGACGGCCAGCACCAGCGCGGGGTAAATCATCAGGCGCTTGGCCTTGGCCGCGACTTCCTCCTGCCATTTCAGCGATTCGGCCAGGCGATCGAACACCGCATCCAGCAGACCGGTCTGCTCACCCGCACGCACGCTGTGGACGAACACCGCGCCGAACACGGCCGGGTGGGCAGCCAATGCCTGCGACAGCACCTTGCCGCCTTCCAGGTCTTCCAGCAGCGCGGCCAGCACATCGCGAAAGCCGGGTTTTTCCATGCTGTCGCGCAGGTCGCGCAGGCCTTCCAGCAAGGGAATGCCTGCGCGGGTGATGTAGCGCATGTGGATGCAGAAGGTGACCAGGTCACGACGGGTGACGCGCTCGCGGCCGCTGGGAGCATATTGCCGTGACAGTTCAGCCAGCGTGATGAGATCGAGCCCCATGCGTTTCAGGCGCAGTTCGAGGTCGACATCATTGACCGCCGACAGCGTGCCCTTGACGGTACGGCCGGTGGGGTCGATGGCGCGATAGTCGAAGTAGGGCATGGTCAGGCGTGCCTCACCCTTACACCCGTCCGGTCAAATCGACCACTCGCGCCACTTCCGCCAGCGAGGTCATGCCATCGAGCACACGCTTGACGCCGTCTTCAGCCAGCGGGTGGTAGCCATGCTCGAGTGCTGCGCGACGGATCTCGTGCAGCGGTGCGTGGTTGGCGACCAGTTCGTCCAGTTCGGGATCCATCCGCAACAGCTCGATCAGCGCCAGTCGCCCCCTGTAGCCTTTGTTGCTGCATGCAGGGCAGCCGATAGCGCGGTAAATCTGCGGCGACTGGGCGGGATCGACGCCGAGTATGCGCGCCTCGTCTTCGTCCGGCGTGTGGGCCTCTTTGCAGTGCGGGCACAGTTTGCGCACCAGACGCTGGGCGACGACGCCGATGATGTTGCCGGACAGGATGCCGGGCTGGATGCCGATGTCCATCAGGCGCGGAAACACGCCGAGCGCGGAGTTGGTGTGCAGGGTGGTGAACACCTGGTGGCCGGTCATCGCCGCGCGGAAGGCCATTTCGGCGGTGTCCTTGTCGCGGATTTCGCCGACCAGAATGATGTCGGGGTCCTGCCGCATGATCGAGCGGATGCCGTTGGCGAAGTCGAGCTTGAGCGTTTCGTTGACCGAGCTCTGGCGCATCAGCGTGACCGGATATTCGACCGGGTCTTCCAGCGTCATGATGTTGACGGTCTCGTTGTTCAGATGCGAGAGCATCGAGTACAGCGTGGTGGTCTTGCCCGAGCCGGTCGGGCCGGTGACGACCAGGATGCCTTCCGGGCGCGCCATCATCAGCTGCAGTTCGCGCAGGGCGTCGGTGGTGAAGCCCATCTGCTCCAGCGGCATGATCGATTTTTCGCGGTCGAGGATACGCAGTACCAGGTTTTCGCCGTGGATGCCGGGCTGGCTGGAGACGCGAAAATCGATCGAGCGGCCGTTCAACGTCAGCGACATGCGGCCGTCCTGCGGCGCGCGCGTCTCGGCAATGTTCATTCCCGACAGCACTTTCAGCCGCACCAGGATGCCGGGCCAGTAGGTCTTGTGCAGGCTGCGGATCTGCTCCAGCACGCCGTCGATGCGGTAGCGGATGCGCAGGAACGCATGCTCGGGCTCGAAGTGGATGTCGGAGGATTCGCGCTTCACCGCGTCGGTGAGCAGCGCGCCGACCAGCCGCACCACCGGCTGGGTGTATTCCTCGGTGTCGGGGTTGAGGCTGGCGTAGTCGACCTCGCCGGTCTCGATCTCGCGCAGGATGCCGTCGAGCGAGAGATCGAAGCCGTAGAACTTGTCGATGCATTCGAGCAGCTGCGCTTCGGCGGCCAGCAGGGTGTCGATCTCGAGCTGGCCCCCGAGCGCGGCTTTCAGCTGGTCGAGCGCGACCACATTGAACATGTCGGTGGTCGCCAGCGTCAGCACATTGCGCGCGGCGTCGTGCGCGATCGGCAGCAGGTGATGGCGGCGGGCGAAGTCCTCGGGCACCAGCTGCAGGGCCTCGGGGTCGGCCACCACCTGGGTGAGGTCGATGCCCTGGCTGCCGAGCGCGTTGGCGAGCTGGTCGCGCAGCACCGCTTCGGTCATGAAGCCGAGCGCCACCAGCTGGCGGCCGATCGGCAGGCCGGTGGCTTTCTGCTCCTTGAGGCCGATGCGCAACTGGTCGAGGGTGATGAGCCCTTGGGAGACCAGGGTTTCGCCCATGCGGAGTTTCTTGCGTCTTTCCATGGCGGAGAAACTCAACGAACCGACTTCAACTGCTGCACGCGCAGCCCGGCCTGGGCGCGGTCGAAACGGTGCGCACCGCCGATGGCGAGGGCTTTTTCGTAATACGTCAGCGCCGCCGGATATTGGCGCAGCTGGTCGAGGCTGACCGCCAGATTGAAGGCGTAATCGGCGTTGTCCGGCGCGCCGCGCCAGGCTTCGAAGTAGGCGGCCTGGGCATCGTTCCAACGCCCCTGGTCGGCATAAAGGTTGCCGAGGGTCTGATACAGGTGCGGGCTGGGTTCGCGTTCGACGAGCATTTTCAGGCGGCTTTCGGTGGCCTGGCTGTCGGTGTTCCCCAGCAAATCGAGCAAGGCGCCCTGGGCGGTGGCGTTGCGCGGATCCAGATCGAGCACCTCGCGATACAGGCGTTGCGCGTCCGCTTCGCGGCTCTGCACGCTGGCGATCGCCGCCAGTCCCAGCAGCGCATCCACGCTGCGCCCGCGGGCGGCAGCCTGGGTATAGAGCCGTTGCGCCTCGACGAGCGAACCGCGCTGATAGGCCGCATAAGCCTCGGTGAGCAAACTGGTTTGCACGTCGGGCTGGAACAGCGGCGGCGGAGTAAGCGGCTGCTCGATGTTGCGAGCGGGGCGGTCTGCGCGAGGCATGCCGGGGGCAGGCGAGGGCAGGGGCGCGATTGCGGCGGGGGGCGTGTCAGCGGGCGCCAGCTGCGGCAAAAGCGTGCCGGACACCGCCGTGTCAGGCAGCGGGGCGGGCGGAATGGAATCCGCCGGAGCGGGTGGCAGGATGGCAGGCGTCGCGACGTTCACAGGTGCCGGCGTGACGGCCGCTGGCGGCTGCAGCGCAAAGTAGAGATACGCGCCATAGCCCAGCGCGACCAGCGCGGCCAGCAGCGCGGTGAGCGGCACCAGCGAGAGTCGCGGCCAGCGGAAGGGTGCGCGGCGTGATTCGGGACTGAGCCCGCTGCTGCCGAGCAGCAGACCCGGCGGTTCCACCCATTCGCGCGCCTGGGCTGTTCCGGGCGTAGCGAGGGGCTCCAGTTCGAAATCGCCCTCGGCCCGGTTGCCGGAAGCAGACTTGTCCGCGTTGGCGGCTTCGGCCTGCTTCAATGCTTTGAGCAGCAGGCTCAAGGGCTGCTCCGTGCGCTGCTGGGAAGCAGGCGCTGGAATTGGCGCAACTCGTCGCTTTCCAGCGTGGGATTGGAGACGACGATGGGGCGCAGGAAAATCACCAGTTCGGTCTGGCTGTTGATGCGCTCGTGCTGGCCGAACACCGCGCCGATGCCTTCGGGGCGCGACAGGCCAGGAATTCCGTCGCGGGCATTGTTGCGGTCATCCTGTATCAGTCCTCCCAGGATCACGGTCTGGCCGCTGCGGATTTGCAGCAGCGACTCCATCTCGCGTACCTGAATGACCGGAACCTGATTGGGGATGTCAACCGGAATGCTGGGGTTCGGATCTCTGACAAAGCCGACGTTGCGCGAGATCGTCGGGCGCACGGTCAGCGAAACCATGCCGTTCTCGTTGATTTGCGGCGTCATCGTCATCACGATGCCGACCGGGACGGTTTGCGGCGTGGTGGTGAAGGTGGTCGTCGTGCCGACATTCGCCGTGGTGGTGGTGTCGGCCTTGACGTTGAAGTACACCAGGTTGTCGACCACCTTGAGCAGCGCGGTCTGGTTGTTCAGCGCCATCAGCTTCGGGCTCGACAGCACCCTGGTATTGCCGAAGGATTCCAGCAGGTCGATCGCTGCGGCGAAGCCATTGCTGCCGGACTTGGTGTAGGTGGCCTGGATGAACGGCGTCAGCGCGTCGGCCAGTGCATCGGTGCCGCCACCGAGGGTGTTGATGGACCAGCCCGTGGCGCCTTGCAGGGCTTTGGACCAGTCGATGCCGGCGCGGTACTGGTCCTTGAGGCTGACCTCGACGATGGTGGCTTCGATCAGCACCTGACGCTGCGCAGATTGCATCACGCGGTCGAGATACTGCTGCACCAGATCCTGCTGCTGAGCGGTTCCCAGCACGGTCACCGTGCCCGCCACCGGGTTGACCGCGACGTCGTATTTGCTGTCGCCTGCGGGCTGGTTGGCAAACGCCGCTGTGAACAGGCTGGCTGCGCCGGCGCCGGCCTTGCTGGCCGCCTCGGCCTGCGAAACCCGTTCCGCGCGTTCGGCTTTCTCGGCGTCCATGCGCGCGGCGCGTTCTGCATTGCTTTGGGTGACCGCGCGGGTGCCGGCCAGGATGGTGCGGATGTTCTCGGCCAGCACGGTCCACAAATCGTTGTTGGACTCACTGGAAACCGTGGTGGTGGAGGAGTTTCCGGTCGTCGTGCTGCTGCCGCTGCTACTGCCGGTTCCGACGCCGATGCCGCCGCCGGTGCTGGCGATCTGCGCTGCGACGCCCACGCTGGAGGTGGTGTTGCGCGCCACGTTCACATAATTGACGGTATAGGTCTTGACGAAGGGGCTGTCGGGCATGATCGACACCGTGCGGCCGTGCATCTCGTAGCGCAGGTTGGCCTGCCGGGCGATGCGATCGAGAATGGCCGGCAGCGGTTCCTGCACCGCGTTGAGCGAGACGTTGCCCGTAATCCCGGGGTGCAGGTCGATGTTGTACTGGGTGTCGCGCGCAATGGAAAACAGCAGGTCCTTCACCGGCACGTCATTGACCACCACGGTATAGGTCGGCACCGGCGCGCTCGGCTTGGGCGGAGGCAGGGTGGGAGCGGCCCTGACCGGGGCAGGCGGTGGAGCGATGGGTGCGGCCGTCTGGGCGGGCTGGCTGATGTGGCCGGACGACGTATCGAACGCCTGCGGCGGCACGCAGCCTCCCACCAGAACCAGGCTGGACAGCGTCAGGCCCGTCAGTTGGAAGCGTTTCAACACAGCGTTCATCATCATCCAGTAGGCAATACCACAGTGCGCATTTTGCCGACCGTGCGCAGAAACGGTTCGCCTGCGGACGAGGCGGGCAATGCACGGAGGGCCGCCAGGGCCGTGTCACGATCGGGATACTCGCCCGCCAGGATCATCCAGGCGGGTGCGCCGCGGCTCAGTCCGTGAAGCACCCGCACCGGTTTTGGCGTGGCGGCACCCAGGCTCCCCAATAATACGGCTGCCTCAGCGGCTTCTTTAGCCGAGGCAACCTGGATCACGTGGGTTCCGGGCGCGGCGGCGGCGAGCCAGCGCCGGGTCTGCCGGGCCAGGGCGGCCATGTCATCGGAAGCCGGGGGAGCGGCGGGTGCTGATGCCTGGACGGCCGGGGCTGCGTTTGCGGAGGGCGGGGCGTCCGGCGACAAGGCATGCCAGGAAACAAAAGCCAGCAGGCCCAGCGCAGCCGCAAGGCCGGCGCTCAGCCACGCCCAGCGGCGCAGCCCCGGTCGCGTGTCCGCCGCGGGCTGCATGTCGGCGTCGTCTGCGGCAGCCTCCAGGTGAGACGGGGTGAGGGTGTGGGTTTGCCCGGCATAGGCGGCCAGGAGCGTCTTGTCGGCCAGCACGTTGATGCGGCGCGACAGCCCGCCGGAAAGCCGGGTCATGCGCGTGATGAGCGCCGGCGGAAACAGGTCGGGGCCGCGGTAGCCCGCCACGGCCAGCCGCGCTCGCAGGTAATCGGCGACCTCGGATTCCTTGAGCGGCGACAGGTTCAGGCTCAGGGTGATGCGGTCCTTCAGCTGGCGGATGCGCGGGTCGGCCAGCTGTGCGTCGAGTTCGGGCTGGCCGAACAGCACGATCTGCAGCAGCTTGTCGGTGGCGGTCTCGAGATTGGTCAGCAGCCGCAGAAACTCCAGGTTCTCGAGGTCGATGCCCTGCGCCTCCTCGACGAACACGACCACCCGCCTTCCTGCCTTGTGGCGTTCCAGCAGCACGGCATTCAGCTGCGCCAGCCTCGCCTGACGCCCGGGCTCGGGCGTGTCGATGCCGAGGTCGGCGAGGATTGCCGCCAGCATGTCGTCGGACGACAGGGTGGGATTGCCCAGATAAACGCTGTCGACGCTGTCGGGCAGCTGGGCGACCAGTTTGCGGCACAGCATGGTCTTGCCGCTGCCGACTTCGCCCACTACCTTGATGATGCCTTCGCCCTGGCCGATGGCGTAGAGCAGGGCGGCGAGCATTTCCCCGCGCTGCCCGCCGGCATACCAGTACTCGGTATTCGGCGTGATGCGGAAGGGCGCTTCTTTCAGACCGAAATAGTCAAGGTACACAGGGGCTTATTCTGTCCCGTACGTCTGCATACGGCTGTAAAGCGTGGTGCGGTTGATGCCGAGCAACTTGGCCGCCTGCGACAGGTTGCCGTGGGTCATGTTGAGCGCGGCCTCGACGTAGGCCTTTTCCCATTGGCGCAGCGTGACGTCGAGGTTGAAATTCGCCAGCGTCTGCAGCTGCTTGCGCGCCATCTCGATCAGTGCCTTGCCGTCGCTGGCGAGCGGGATTTCCTGCGGATAGGCCTGGTCGGTGTCGAGTTCGGATTCCAGCTGCTGTGCGTTGACCGTCACGCCGGGATACTTGGTGGTCAGCCGGATGGCGATATTGCGCAGTTCCCGCACGTTGCCGGGGAAATGGTAGTCCTCCCACATCTGCTGGGCGCGCGGGTCGAGCGTGAACGGCTGGCCCTTGGCTTCGCGGGCGTAGAAATCGCGGAAGTGGTTGAGCAAGGTGAGCTTGTCCTCGCCCATCTCGCGCAGCGGCGGCACCGCAATGGAGAATACCGACAGCCGGTGGTAGAGGTCGGCGCGGAAGCGGCCGGCCTTGATCTCGGCGCGCAGGTCGCGGTTGGTGGCGGTGACCACGCGCGCGTTGGAAAAGCGCGGCTGGGTTTCGCCGACGCGCTGGTACTCGCCGTTTTCCAGCACGCGCAGCAGCTTGGCCTGCAGTTCCAGCGGCAGTTCGCCGATCTCGTCGAGGAACAGCGTGCCGTTTTCGGCTTCCTCGAAGTAGCCGGCACGCGCGCTGGTGGCGCCGGTGAACGCGCCCTTGGCATAACCGAACAGGGTGGGCTCGACCAGAGTCGGCGAAATCGCCGCACAGTTGAGCGCCAGATAGGGCTTGCTCGATCGGGGCGATAACTGGTGCAGGCTGGAGGCGACGCGTTCCTTGCCGCTGCCGGATTCGCCTTCGATCAGCACCGGGAAAGGCGCCGCGGCGTACTGCTTGATCTGCTCGCGCAGCTTGTCCATCGCCGGGCTTTCGCCGACGATCCCGGAATCCTTGGCGGGCGCAGGTTCCTTCTCGGCGCTGCGCTCGGCGTCCTGCACCAGCAGCGCGTTGAACAGCAGCGATTTCAACCGCTCGGGCTCGCACGGCTTGGCGACGAAATCGATGGCGCCGAGCGCGCGCGCGTGGCGGGCGTTGGCTTCATCGCTCTGGCCCGACAGCACCAGGATCTTGATGCTGGGAGAGATGCCCAGCAGATCGGCGATCAGGGCAAAGCCCTCGTCCGGCTTGTGCGGCTGCGGCGGCAGGCCGAGGTCGACCAGCGCCAGTTGCGGCGGTTCGTCGAGCTGCATCATCAGGCTTTTCACCTGGGCGCGCGACTCGGCGGCCGAAATGTCGAAGTCCTTGCTCAGCACATAGGTGAGCGTATCGGAAATCAGCGGGTCGTCATCGACGATCAGCAAGCTTGGTTTGTTGGTTTGGGACACATATCCTCCAGGTCCAATGGTGCCGCGACCGCGCCTACTCCTGATGGAACAGTGAATTGTTGTTCGCGTGTCGGGTTTTCGACGATTGTGCCAGAGACCTGGTGAAAGTTAAACCAGAGTGGAGAATCAATGGAAGGGCGCTGTTGCAGGAGGCAGCGCCGGAGAATGGAGATCAGCTCTTTACCGGTTCGAACGCCACGCGCATCCAGCCTTCGCTGCGTTCGAGCGGACTGCCGAGGGCGATGAGCTTGCGCTCCGGCGCGCCGTGGACCTGGAATACCTTGCCAGGGGTGAAGTGGACGGGATCGATAATCACGCTGCCGGCACCGGCACCGGCACCGGCACCGGCACCGGCACCGGCACCGGCACCGGCACCGGCACCGGCACCGGCACCGGCACCGGCACCGGCACCGGCACCGGCATCGCCAGCCAGCCACAGGGCAGAGTGGGGCAGGGTGACGCCGCTGTTGTCGAATCCGTTCACGGTGTAACCCGGCGTGGTGGTGTCATACAACATGGTCAGGATAGGCTTTTCGACCAGGGTCTCGATGCCGACCGAACTGGTGTCGTCGCTGACGCGCGACAAGCGGCGCACGACGCCGATTTGCCATTGACTGGCGTCGTGCGTCTTGATGCCGATCAACGCGCCCACGCGCAGCCAGTCCTTGTCACGCGATTCGACAATGGCACCGTAGCCGTATTTGCTTTCGTCATGCATGACCCAGCGCTCGACATCGGGCGAGGCCGGAATGGCCGGCATTTGCAGGTGGGAGACACGTTCCCGCGTGCGATCGGTGATGAAGCCATACACCTGCACATCGTCGGCCTCGTTGTAGTTGAGGCCGGAGCCATAGGGCGACACCTTGATAGGGGCATCCGCCGCCTTGAGCTGGCCGACGATGGCGTTGATGCCGTGCGCGACGTCGACCAGCCGTTTGATCGACTCGCGCGGGGCGCGCCTCTGTTCGCGTGCAGCCAGAGGCGACCACTGATGCTGCAGGTACTCGAGGAGTTCGAGGCATTCGCTTGTGCGGATGTTTTCTGTCAGGCCCAGCTGTGCAGGTGAGTTGCCTTTCTGCAGGCCAGCACGCAGTTCGTCCAGTTTCTGCAGCAGGTCTGCCGTTGCCCAGAAGCGCAAGGGATTGTCTGAATCGGGTTTGCGCACCCGGCGTGGGCCGTGGTCGGCCGAGAGGTCAACAACAAAATTATGAAGATGGGTGTCCAGTTGGCTGTCCAACTGGAGCATCCCGTGCCAGCCGCACAGCCAGCGGTCGAGCAGGTCGAGCTGCTTGGGATAGAGCGTGCCGGAGTCGGCCAGGTTCAGCATCAGGATGTGCAGATAGGCGGTTTCGCAGCTGCACTCGGATGCGTCGTCGGGGTAAGCCCGCAGGGACTGGCGTTGGAAGCTCTCGCTTTCGGCGATGCGATACAGATTATGCAGGCGCAGCCAGAGTTTTTCGCTTGCGGGAAGATAGCGTATTGCGCGCCATTTAAGCAGTTGCCCAAAGGCCAGGAGGCCGCGCAGGGTGATCAGCGGAATCACGCTATCCTGATGGCTTTTGCCTGCTTCACGGGCAATGTGCAGCACAAAGGTGTGATAGCCGCGCGCAAGCTCCCAATACAGGCCGTACACGGCATGCCAGAGCTGGCTTTCCACCGGACGCGACATGCGCGGATTGCGCAGGTACTGGTGCACCAGGGTGTCCTGCAGATCGCGCGACCTTTCGTCGAGCAGCATGAAGATGGCCAGACGATCCTTCGTGCATTGCGTCGAATTCTCGTTGAAACGCTTGACCTCCCTGAAAATGGCTTGCTGGCACTTGAATGCGTCACCGATGGGCAAGGTTTCAAGCCAGCGCGCCGCAGCCTTGATGTCGGTCAGCGGGTCGTCGTTTCGTTTGCCAAAAGGGCTGAGGCGGGCGATTCCCGAAGCAAATTTGTCGGCCAGAGTATTCATGGTGTCAGGCTGTTGGGAAAATACGTGTTCACATTACGGATGCATCAGCAATTTCTGTACCCGCCCATCAGGCCAGCTTGTCCTGCACCCAGGCCTGAACCGAGGCGAGCGCAACCGGTAACCGCCCCGGCTCGCTGCCGCCTGCCATCGCCAGGTCCGGCTTGCCGCCACCCTTGCCGCCGACCTGGGTGGCGACGAAGTTCACCAATTCGCCGGCCTTGATCCGGCCGGTGACGTCGGGCGTCACCGCGGCGATCAGGCTGACCTTGCCGTCGGCGACCGTGCCCAGCACCAAGGCGCAGGACTTCAGCTTGTCGCGCAGCTTGTCGGCGGTTTCGCGCAGCGCCTTGGCGTCGACCCCGTCGAGTTGCGCCGCCAGCACGCGCACGCCGGCCACGTCGACGGCCTGTTGCACCAGTTCGTCGCCCTGGCTCGAAGCCAGCTTGGATTTCAGGCGGTCGAGCTCCTTTTCCAGCGCACGGCTGTGTTCCATCAGCTGTGTCACGCGTTCGGCAGCTTCGCCGGGCGTGGCTTTGACCAGCTGCGCAATCGCGCCGAGGTTCTTTTCGGTTTCGCCGAGGTAGGAAAGCACGCCGGTGCCGGTGGTCGCCTCGACCCGGCGGATGCCCGCCGCGACGCCGGTTTCCAGCAGGATCTTGAAGGCGCCGATGTCGCCGGTACGCGCCACGTGGGTGCCACCGCACAGTTCGCGCGAGCTGCCGATGTCGAGCACCCGCACCTCGTCGCCGTATTTCTCGCCGAACAGCATCATGGCGCCGGTCTTCTGCGCTTCCTCGATCGGCATCACCCGCGCCTGCGTCGCGGTATTGGCGAGGATCTCGGCGTTGACGCGCGCTTCCACCTCGCGGATCTGCGCGGCGGTCATCGGCGTGGGCTGCACGAAGTCGAAACGGGTTTTCTCGCTGTCGACCAGCGAGCCCTTTTGCTGCACATGCTCGCCGAGCACCTCGCGCAGCGCCTTGTGCATCAGGTGGGTGGCCGAGTGGTTGCGCATGGTGCGCGCGCGCGCCTCCTCGTCGACGCGGGCGAGCACGGCGTCGCCGACCGCCAGCGTGCCGGTCTTCACCACGCCGTGGTGGCCGAACACCTGCGCCTGGATTTTTTGCGTGTCTTCCACTTCAAACGTGCCCTGGGTGCTCTGCAGCACGCCGCGGTCGCCGGCCTGGCCGCCGGATTCGGCATAGAAGGGCGTGTGGTCGAGCACCACGACACCGAGCTCGCCTTCCTTGAGTTCGTTCACCGGCGCGCCGTCCTTGTACAGCGCAAGGATGGTCGCGTCGTGCGTCAGCGTGTCATAGCCGTGGAAGGTCGTCGCCTCGCCGGAATACTCGAGCGCGGCGCCGAGCTTGAACTTGCCGGCGGCGCGCGCCTGATCCTTCTGCCGTGCCATCGCGGCGTCGAAGGCGGCGGTGTCGACGCCGACATTGGCCTCGCGGCAGATGTCGGCGGTGAGGTCCAAAGGAAAGCCATAGGTGTCGTGCAGCTTGAACGCGAGTTCGCCGTCGAAGATGCCGCCGGCGGGCAGGGTCTTGAGCTGGGATTCGAGGATGCCCATGCCGTGCTCGATGGTCTCGAAGAAGCGCTCTTCTTCCTGACGCAAAATATCCATCACGCGCGATTGCGCCTTCACCAGTTCCGGATAGGCCTCGCCCATCGCGGCCGCGAGATCCGGCACGATGCGGTGGAAGAAGGCGGCGCGCGCGCCGAGCTTGTAACCATGGCGGATGGCGCGGCGGATGATGCGGCGCAGCACGTAGCCGCGTCCTTCGTTGCCGGGGATCACGCCGTCGACGATGAGGAAGGAACAGGCGCGGATGTGGTCGGCGATGACCTTGAGCGAGTTGTTCGTCAGATCAGCCGTGTTCGTTTCGCGCGCGGCGGCGGCGATCAGCGCCTGGAACAGGTCGATCTCGTAGTTGGAATGCACGTGCTGCATCACTGCCGAGATGCGCTCGAGGCCCATGCCGGTGTCGACGCTAGGCTTGGGCAGCGGATGCATCGTGCCGGCTTCGTCGCGGTTGAACTGCATGAACACGTTGTTCCAGATCTCGATGTAGCGGTCGCCGTCCTCGTCGGGCGAGCCGGGCGGGCCACCGGCCACGTCCGGGCCATGGTCGTAGAAGATCTCGGTGCAGGGACCGCAGGGGCCGGTGTCGCCCATCGCCCAGAAGTTGTCGCTGGCGTAGCGCGTGCCCTTGTTGTTGCCGATGCGGACGATGCGCGCCGCAGGCACGCCGATGTCGTTATGCCAGATGTCGTAGGCCTCGTCATCCTCGGCGTAGACCGTGACCCACAGCTTCTCGGTCGGCAGCTTCAGCACCTGGGTGAGATATTCCCAGGCGTACTTGATCGCGTCCTGCTTGAAATAGTCGCCGAAGCTGAAGTTGCCCAGCATCTCGAAGAAGGTGTGGTGGCGCGCGGTGTAGCCGACGTTCTCGAGGTCGTTGT